>ML178757.1:0-5751 GCA_004366215.1 Actinomycetota bacterium
GCCGTGCGTCACTCCCCCTGTGAATCTACCTGCTAGGGTAGGCCCGCGTGGAGCGTATCGCGATCCACAGCACTGATCGTTGGGGCCAGTGAGGAGCTGAGGCATGCGGGACGCCGACGAGCTACGAGATCTTCTGCGCATCACCGCACGGTATCTCAAGCAAGAGACGGTGGACCCGTTCCGAGCGATCGGCGTGATGGCGCTGTGGGGCCTTGTCGGGTCGCTGCTGACGGCAGCCGGCGTCGTCCTTGCTGGGGTGGGCCTGCTTCGTCTCCTGCAGACAGAGACCGGCTCGACGTTTCGCGGCCACCTCGTGTGGCTTCCGTACCTCATCGTCGTGGTGGTGCTGAGTCTCGTGGCCGTTGGTGCTCTGAGCCGGATCGGTCGGCGCGGGCGCAGGTAGAGAGGAGAAGGCGTCATGTCGTCGTCGCGAGAGCGCGTGACCCTGAGCGACATCGAAGAGCGCATTCGCGGCATCACGGAGCAGGCGAGCCGGTCGGTGGGTGCAGCGCGGCCTGCGATACCGAGCCTCGCGGGCGCCGCTGTGGCTGGACTGGTGGTGCTCGCGTTCGTGCTCGGCTACCGCCGCGGCCGACGGTCGAGTGTGCTGGAGATCACCCGTCTGTGAAGACGTCTGTACGTGCGGCGAGCCGTCAGGCTCGAGTCCTCGGGCGACAGGTTCGAGCGCGACTGCTCAACCTCGGAGGTCCTCTCGGAGCTGTTGCGTGGGGGATCGTCGTCTTGGGAGCGCTCCTGGCTCGGAGTCGACGTCGCCCACGACGTGTCCGCCTCGATCTCAGGCAAGGTGACGTCGCGTTGCGACTCCGTGGTCGATCGTGACGGGATCGTTTGCAGCTGGCGACGTCGTCCTGCTCATCGACCATCGGGGCCGTGAGACCGCCGCTGCCCTCATCGAGGGCAGCCCGGTTCGAACCCCGGTCGGCGACGTCGACGTCGACGACATCGTCGGTCAAGAGCCTGGTGTCAGTGTGACGACGACGTCTGGCAAGCGTGTCCTCGCGCTGAGGCCCACGCTCGCGGAGCAGATCGTGCACCAGCCCCGAGGAGCGCAGATCATCTACCCCAAGGATGCCCTAGCGATGGTGGGCGCCCTCGACGTCGGACCCGGGATGCACGTGCTCGAGTGTGGCCTTGGCTCCGGAGGGCTCACTGCGTGGCTCCTGCGCGTCGGAGCGCACGTGACTGCGGTCGAGCGCCGCGAGGACTTCGCGCGGCTCGCCGCGAAGAACCTCGCGCGGACGGCACCACTGGCTCGACTCACCGTCGTGGTCGGTGACCTCGATGAGGTGGAGCTCACCGACACCTACGACAGAGTCGCTCTCGACATGGTCGACCCGTGGCGTGCGATCTCATGGCTCGCGGGGGTGCTCGGCCCTGGAGGGCGACTCGGTGCGTACGTGACGAACGCCATGCAACTGCACGACACCGTCGAGGCCCTCGACGCAGCCGGCTTCGTGCGCATCGAGGCTCGGGAGGTCCTCGAGCGTCGCTGGGTCGCACGAGGGCAGGTCGTGAGACCGGAGCTTCGCATGGTCGCCCACACCGGCTTCATCGTGACCGCTCACGTCACGCCTCGCGCACGGCTTCGGGCAGCCGAGGGGAGGGTTTCGCGGAGTGGGAGCCCAGTGGAGTCAGGGTGACAGGTCGGAGAGCCCCGGGTAGCGCGACGAAGGAGAGAAGGGCGTGTCCTAGACCCGTGGCGTTAGTCGGCTTCGACGAAGATACACTCGCCTGGGCACTCCTCGCTCGCCTCGGTGACGGCGTCTTCGAGCTCGGGTGGCACCGAAGCCATCTGAGCCGACCCCCCGGGGTTGTTCAGCACCTCCCCGTTGTCCTTCACGTAGGCAAGGCCGTCGTCGAGCAGCGTAAAGACCGGCGGGCAGATCTCCTCGCAAAGCCCGTCGCCCGTGCACAGGTCTTGATCAATCCACACCTTCATCGAGCGCCTCCGTGGAACCGTCCGGCTGGCGGCCAGCCTAGTGGCCAATCCCCCCGAGATTCCCAAGAAGGGGCGGGGCGCCCGGTGTCCTTGCGAGGGCGGCATGCGGTAGTGTCGCAGTGAGGGAGGTTCGCCATGCCACACGGTGAGGACCAGGACCGTGACCAGACCCAGCAGCTCTCTCGGCAGGCGCTCGAGGAGGAGATGCGCGAGCTTCGCCGTCGCGTCGAAGAGGCTCCAAGCCGCGTTCGGGCTCTCGAGGAGAAGTTGCTCGAGGTCTCAGGGGCGCTCGCGCAGACACAGGCGAAGAACGAAAAGTTAACCTTCACGCTCCAGCAGGCTCGAGAGCACATCCAGAACCTGCGGGAGGAGGTTGAGAAGCTCACTCAGCCGCCGGCGGCCTACGGGGTGTTTCTCGGTGCCAACGACGATGGCACCGCTGACGTCTTCGCGTCGGGCCGCAAGATGCGCGTCGCCATCCATCCAGAGATTGACCCGGAGGCGCTGCTCGTCGGACAGGAGGTCGTGCTCAACGAGTCGTTCGCGGTTGTGGCGGCCCGCGGAGCCGACGTGATCGGCGAGGTGGCGACGGTCAAGGAGGTTCTCGACGACGGCAGCAGGGTGATCTTGTTGGGCCGTGCTGATGAGGAGCGGGTAGCGCAGGTCGCAGGTCACCTGCGGACATCGGGACTCAGAGTCGGTGACTCCGTGATGGTCGACCCTCGCTCGGGAACGGTGCTCGAACGCCTGCCTCGTCCCGAGGTTAGCGAGCTCGCGCTCGAAGAGGTACCCGACATCACGTACCAGGACATTGGAGGGCTCGACCGCCAGATCGAGGAGATTCAAGACGCCGTCGAGCTCCCCTTCCTCTACCGGGAGCTGTTTGCAGACTACAAGCTGCCGGCCCCGAAGGGCATTTTGCTCTACGGCCCCCCAGGGTGCGGCAAGACGCTCATCGCTAAGGCGGTTGCGAACTCTCTTGCGAAGAAGGTCGAGCACATCTCTGGTCGCAACGTACGGAGCTACTTTCTGAACGTCAAGGGACCTGAACTCCTTAACAAGTATGTGGGCGAGACTGAGCGGCAAATCCGTCTCATCTTCCAGCGTGCCCGAGAGAAGGCAGAAGAGGGAGTCCCAGTGATCGTCTTCTTTGACGAGATGGACTCATTGTTTCGAACTCGAGGATCTGGAATCAGTTCCGATATGGAATCCACAGTTGTGCCACAGCTGCTCGCTGAGATCGACGGCGTCGAGGCTCTTCGGAACGTGATTGTGATTGGTGCGTCGAACCGAGAGGATCTCATCGACCCGGCTATCTTGAGGCCAGGAAGACTCGACGTCAAAATCAAGATCGAGCGTCCTGACGAGCAGGCTGCTCGCGAGATTTTCTCTCGCTACCTGACTGCCGAGGTTCCTATTGCCCAACGTGACATTGACGAGCTTGGTGGTGGTGATCGCGACAAGGCACTTGACGTCATGATCGAGCGTACGGTGGAGCGCATGTACGCGGTATCGGATGACAACAGGTTCCTCGAGGTGACGTATCAGAATGGTGAGAAAGAGATTCTGTACTTTAAGGACTTTGCCTCTGGCGCGATGATAGAGAACATCGTACGGAGGGCGAAGAAACTCGCTATCAAGCGTGAGATAGGCGGCGGCCCGCGAGGTGTGACCCTCGAAGATCTGCTCGCCAGCATCGCGAAAGAGTTCAAGGAGCACGACGAACCCTGATGACTGGGCGAAGATCTCTGGCCGTAAGGGCGAGCGGATCGTGTTCATGCGCATCCTGCTCCAGGAGGAGCAGGGTCAGTCTGGTGGGCGCGCCATCGAGAGAGTCGCCACCGGTCAGTACCTCTAGAGGGTCACCATTGCCGAGTGATGGCCCATAGCGCTCACGGTGTGAGGTGTGGGGAGGACTCGAAGTGGCTATTCCAAAGGTTCTCGGTATCGAGACCGAGTACGGGATATCCGTTCCTGGCATGCCGGAGGCGAATCCCATCACGGCGTCGTCGACTCTGATCAACGGGTACCTCGCACAGCTATCGGGGCGTACGGGTTGGGATTTTGTCGATGAGTCGCCGGGTCATGACGCGCGAGGGTTCAGCGTGGACACCGGCGGGAACATCGAGCTTGAGACGCATCTCGTCAATGCTGTCTTAACGAACGGTGCCCGTTTGTACGTCGATCACGCGCACCCCGAGCACTCGGCGCCAGAGTGTCGTACACCTCGGGAGGCCGCACTGTATGACTGTGCGGGCGAGGAGATCATGCGGAGGGCAATGGCGGGTGTCGCGGCGCTGAATCCTGCTGGGCCACGCATTGTCGTGTACAAGAACAACTCCGACCGAAAGGGCAACTCGTATGGGTGTCACGAGAATTATCTGATGGATCGGCAGGTGCCGTTTAGCAAAATCGTTGCGGAGCTGGTCCCATTCTTTGTGACGCGCCAGATCATGGTAGGCGCGGGTAAAGTCGGCTCGGAAGCTCCGGGTGTATCTATCAGAGATGTCCCGTTTCAGATATCGCAGCGGGCAGATTTCTTTGAAGAGGAGGTCGGGCTCGAGACGACCTTGAAGCGGCCGATCATCAACACGCGGGACGAGCCGCACTCCGATTCACAGCGCTACCGCCGACTGCACGTCATCCTCGGAGATGCCAACATGAGCGAGCTCGCGACGTGGCTCAAGCTTGGCACGACGTCGGTAGTGCTGTCGATGATCGAGGACGAGGAGCTCAGTGAGCTTGGGATCAGTATCGTCGACCCTGTGGGATCGCTGCGACGCGTGTCGTGGGATCCGTCGCTCAAGACGGTGGTGACGCTGGCCGATGGGCGCACCATGCGCGCGATCGAGGTGCAGTGGCGGTACTTCGAGCACGCGCAGCGCTGGGCAGCGCGGCACGACACGAGCGTGGTCGCTCCAGAGCCCGAGGTTCGAAGCATCCTCGAGGAGTGGGAGGCTGTTCTCGAGGGGCTCGAGCGGGACCCGCTGTCGCTGGCCGATCGGCTCGATTGGGTCGCGAAGTGGTCGCTCGTCAGGGCGTTCATGGAGCGGCACGGCCTTGAACCGGGGGACGCGAGGGTGGCGGCGCTCGACCTGCAGTACCACGACGTGCGTCCCGAGCGGTCGCTGCAGCGGCGGCTACGGATGCGACGCCTGTTTCGTGACGACGAGGTGCAGGAGGCGACGACGGTTCCCCCTGCCTCCACACGTGCGTACTTCCGCGGCCAGTGCCTGGCGCGGTTCCCGACCCAGATTGCGGCCGCGAACTGGGATTCGCTGATCTTTGACGTGGGCAGCGACCCGCTTCGGCGGGTGCCCATGATGGATCCGCTACGCGGAACGAAGGACCTGGTCGGTGACCTGCTCCTGCGCGTCCACTCGGTTGACGAGCTGCTCGATGCGCTGGGGGCCTAGCATTTGGAGTGAGGTGATCGACGTGACCGAGCGCGAACAGATCAGGCGAAGCGGGAACGAGCGTGAAGAGGATGTCGAGGAGGTGCGTACAACCTCCAACGAGTCTTCAGAGCGGCTCAAGGCGGAGATCGACGACATCTTGGACGAGATCGACGAGGTGCTCGAGGACAACGCAGAGGAGTTCGTTCGAAACTACGTGCAAAAGGGCGGGCAGTAGCGGAGCTGGTTGCCAAAGCGACGCTGTGGTGTTCGGGCGCCTGGCCTGAGCTAGGAAGGATGGAGGTCGTTCGTGCTTCCCCTCTTTGACCCGAGGGAGGATCCGGGGCCAGACTTTCGCGCGCTCCTGGGGAGGTTCGCTGAGTCGGCGTGGGGCGC
>ML178757.1:5761-9126 GCA_004366215.1 Actinomycetota bacterium
TCCCGGCGGATCGCTTCTCTGGGGTTGGCATCGCGGGAGCGGCCGGGCCAGCCGTCGAGATGGTGCGGATCTTCCAGGTTCAGCTCGAGCACTACGAGAAGGTAGAGGGCAAGCCGCTGTCGCTCGAGGGCAAGGCCAACCAGCTCGCCCAGATGATTCGAGCGAACCTGCCGATGGCGATGCAGGGTCTCGTCGTCGTGCCGCTCTTTGCGGGATGGGACGCAGAGCGTCGGGAAGGCCGGATCTTTACCTTCGACGTCGCGGGTGGGCGCTACGAGGAGGTCGCCTACTACGCGACGGGGTCCGGAGGACGCGACGCGCGCGCGACGATCAAGCTCGGCTGGCGCCCGGGCCTTGAGGAGCGTGCTGCGGTCGAGCTCGTCGTCTCCGCGCTCTACGAGGCCGCGCAAGAGGACGCGGCGACGGGCGGGCCAGACCCGTTGCGAGGCATCTACCCGGTCGTCGCCGTGATCGACGCCGGGGGGTACCGCCGCGTTGGCGATGAGACGCTCGAGGCCATCACGGCCTCGCTCAACGAGGCGGTGCGGGCGCGAGGGGGTCGGCCATGAGCATGCCGTTCTACGTCGCCCCTGAACAGCTCATGAAGGATCGGGCTGACTATGCCCGGAAAGGTATCGCTCGCGGTCGAGCGCTCATCGGCGCGGTGTGGCAGGGTGGCATCGTCATCGTTGCGGAGAACCCGTCCCGGTCGTTGCACAAGCTCTCGGAGATCTACGACCGCATCGCCTTCGGTGGTGTCGGTAAGTACAACGAGTTCGACCAGCTGAGAGTCGCAGGCATTCGGCACGCCGACCTCAAGGGCTACGCCTACGCTCGCGAGGATGTCGACGCGCGAAGCCTTGCGAATCTCTACGCCCAGTACCTTGGTGCTGTCTTCACGCACGAGATGAAGCCCCTAGAGGTTGAGATTCTCGTGGCTGAGCTCGGCAACGGGCATCGTGAGTCGCAGCTCTTCCAAATTCTCTACGACGGCACGGTGATGGACGAGCGAGAGTTCGCGGTGCTCGGGGGCGACGCGGACGCGATCGCGGAGCGCTTTCGCGAGCACTACGACGCGAACGGTCCGCGGGAGCAGCTGTTGCGGTCGGCTCGCGACGCGCTGAGCGGTCAGCGGCCTCCGATAGGGGCCGACGACCTCGAGGTCGTCGTCCTCGAGGACCGAGGCGAACGACGCTGCTTCCGCCGCCTCGACGTCGACGAGGTTCGCCGTGCGCTTGGCGACGGGTCGGCCGGGGAGCACGTGTAGGTGCCTCGACTCGTTCGGCGGATCTACGGCATCGAGAACGAGTACGGCATCACGTGTGCGCAGCGAGGTCAGCGTCGCCTCAGTCCAGACGAGGTCGCTCGCTATCTCTTTCGGCGCGTGGTCAGCTGGGGCCGATCTTCCAACGTCTTCCTCGAGAATGGTGCGCGCCTCTACCTCGACGTCGGCAGCCACCCCGAGTACGCGACGCCGGAGTGCGACTCCCTACTCGACCTCGTCGCGCACGACAAAGCGGGGGAGCGCATCCTCGAGTCGCTGGCGCACTCTGCGGAGTCCAAGATGCACGAGGAGGGCATCCGCGGCGACGTGTTCTTGCTGAAGAACAACACGGACTCAGCAGGTAACTCCTACGGATGCCACGAGAACTACCTGACGGTCAGGGTCGACGACCTCACCCGACTGGTCGAGGTCCTCATTCCCTTCCTCGTGTCACGCCAGGTGATCGCCGGGTCGGGAAAGGTCCTGCTCACGTCGCGAGGTCCAATCTATGCGATCTCTCAGCGGGCGGAACACATCTGGGAGGGTGTCTCCTCGGCGACAACGCGCTCGCGTCCCATCATCAACACGAGGGACGAGCCCCACGCCGACGCGGAGCGCTACCGTCGGCTCCACGTCATCGTGGGGGACTCCAACATGGCGCAGTGGGCGACGTACCTCAAGGTGGGCTCGATGGCGATCGTCCTGCGGCTTCTCGAGGAGGAGGTGGGGCTGCGGGACGTGACGCTCGAGAACCCGATCCGAGCCATCCGGGAGATCGCCCACGACGTCGACCTCGAGCGCAAGGTACGTCTCGTGAACGGTCGAGAGCTCAGTGGTCTCGAGCTGCAGGAGGCGTACTTCGAGCGAGCGCAGCGTTACCACGATCGCATCGGTCTCCCGAGCGACGAGGCTCGAGCGCTCGAGATGTGGCAGGAGGCGCTCAAAGCGCTGCGTTCCCACGATCGGGACGCGCTCTTTGGCAAGGTGGACTGGGTTACCAAGCTCACGTTAATCGAGGCGTACCGTGCCCGGCACCACGTCCCGCTGTCGCACCCTCAGGTGTCGCTCCTCGACCTGCAGTACCACGACATCGCTCGCGAGCGCGGTGTGTTCACCCGACTGGAGGCACGGGGTCGCGTTCCGCGGCTCGTCGATGATGCGGCCATCGAGCGGGCCGTCGAGGAACCGCCACGCTCGACGAGGGCGTACCTGCGAGGTCGGTTCATTCGAGCGGCCAAGGAAGCCCACCGCGACTACACAGTTGACTGGGTGCACCTCAAGCTCAACGACCAGGCGCAACGCACGGTGATGCTCAAAGACCCGTTCGCGTCGCAAGACGAGCGAGTCGACCGTCTCATCGCCTCGATCTGATGCGCCGGCGAGGGTGGGGTTGGGTCGCTGCGGCGCTGCTGGTCATCGCGCTCAGCCTCGGCGTGCGGGCGTGGGTGCTCACCCCGTTCCTCGTGCCCTCGGCGTCGATGGAGCCCACGCTGTATCCGGGCACGGTGGTACTCGTGGATCGATTGGCCTTTGCGAACCATCGGATCGGGTTTGGCGACCTCGTCGTACTGCGACGGCCTCCGAGGGATCCAGAGCCCGGGGGTGCCTACCTCGTCAAGCGAGTCATCGGGCTTCCCGGGCAGGTGATCTCGAGCCGCGACGGCGCGGTCGTCATCGATGGACACCGTGTTCGCGAGCCGTTCCTACGGCCTGGGACGCGGACCGAGGGGATCATCGAGCAGCGGATCCCGGCAGGGGAGTACTTCGTCCTCGGAGATAACCGCTCAGACTCGATCGATTCGCGCATCTTCGGCCCTGTGCCGGCCAGTAGCATCGTGGGTCGCGTGATCTGCGCCATCTGGCCCCCCCGCGCGATGCGCTGGTACGGGTGACGGCGAGGCGATGGCAGCTCGTGTCCTTGCTCGACCTGTTTAGGAGGCTCCGCCACGCTCGCCCGCGATGCCGCGGCGCAGGAAGTCTACCCACCCGGGGGTGTCGAGGGCGTCCATGAGGTCTTCTGCGTCGTGCTCTGTCAGAGGTGGCCCGTCGTGGTGCTCGCTGAGCTCCTCTGGAAGCCTCCAGAACTGGAGGCGGACACCAG
>ML178758.1:0-574 GCA_004366215.1 Actinomycetota bacterium
CGTGCGCTGACGGCGCGACGACTCCGAGCCTACTGCGGCGCCCAAGGGCCACGAGGACCGGCACGAAGCTCACGGCGTTGACCCACAGCGTCACCGGCACCCCGAAGGCAGCGATGAGCGCGCCTCCTGCAGCTCCACCGACCATGCGTGCGGCGTTGAACTGGACGCTGTTGAGCGCTACCGCTTGCGGAACGTCCTCGCGAGGAACGAGCTCGGGGATGAAGGCCTGCTGAGCGGGGTTGTTGAGCGCGTTAGCGACGCCGATCGCGACCGCGACGATCGCCACCAGCGCGATCGTCGCGAGGCGAAGTGCGATGACGGCGCCCAGCACCGCAGCAAAGCTGGCGAGAGCTGCCTGCGTGACGATGAGGAGCGAGCGTCGCGGCACGCGATCGGCGATCGCGCCCCCGATGAGGCTCAACGCGAGGACCGGCAGGAACTGCAGGGTCGTGACGACACCGACGGCAGCCGGTGAGCCGCTGCGCTCGAGGACGTACCACGGGATCGCGACCGCCTGCGCCCACGACCCAAGGCCAGAGACGAACTGTGCGCCCCACCGCGCACCGAACCGCCG
>ML178758.1:584-9460 GCA_004366215.1 Actinomycetota bacterium
CAGCACGTGGAGCGCTCCCGCAAGACCCACGCTACGCCCGAGGTCTCGCTGCCGCACCACCTCTGCCAGCCTAGAGGCTCACGCACGCTCCGTGGAGAGGGCACGTGAGCCTCACGCGTTCGTGGCGGCCACGACCTCAGCGCGACGGCCGCGACCGCGCCCTCGAGCGCCAGGCCCTGGCAGCGCCGCGACTCTGAGCCGCCGATGCGCGCTCGCTCGGCCGCAGGCACCGCCTCGTCGACTCAGGAGAGCTCGAAGCGATCCGCCATCATGACTTTGTCCCAGGCCGCGATGAAGTCGTCGATGAAGAGGTCTTCACCGTCGTCGCTCGCGTAGACCTCAACGATGGCTCGCAGTTCGGCGTTCGCACCGAGGACGAGGTCGACGCTGCTCGCACGCCACCGTCGTTCGCCCGTGGAGCGATCACGTCCCTCGTAGACGAAGGGCTCGCCGTCGATGGGCTGCCAGACGACCCCCATGTCGAGGAGGTTTCGTGCCACGTCAGCGGTGAGGACGCCAGGACGATCCGTGAGCACGCCAAGTGCACCTCCTGCAGCTGCCACACCAAGTGCCCGCATGCCGAGGAGCAGGACGACCATCTCTCGGACCGAGAGCCCAAGGAGGCTGGATCGCTCGATGAGGAGCTGCTCGAGTGGAACGGTCTCACCTGCCCTCCACCAGTTTCGAAACGCGTCCGCCCGGGGCTCGAGGACCGCGAAGTTCTCGACGACCGTCGACTCCTGGTCAGCGTCCGTCCGGCCAGGTACGAACGGTACGGATCGGGAGCGACCAGCGCGGGCGAGGGCGTCCTCGATGCCAACGACGCCGCCGAGCACGATGAGGTCGGCCATCGACACGCGAGCCCGCGGCAGATGCTGCTCGTCGAAGCGCCCCTTGATGGCCTCGAGCACGGCGAGGATCGCTGCGAGCCTGGCCGGGTCGTTGACGGGCCAGGCACGCTGTGGCAAGAGGCGGAGCCGACCGCCGTTGGCCCCGCCGCGCCGATCGGTCGCGCGGAACGTCGAGGCGCTCGCCCAGGCAGTCACGACGAGCTCCGCGACCGACAGCCCGCTCTCGCGCAGCGCGGCCTTGAGCTCGAGGACGCAGCCCTCGTCGAGCCGCTCGGGACCAGCCTCGGGCACCGGATCCTGCCAGGCGAACGTCGTCGACGGCACGAGTGGGCCGCGGTAGCGGCTCCGGGGGCCGAGGTCGCGGTGGATGAGCTTGAACCACGCACGAGCGAACGCGGTCGCGAGCTCGTCAGGGTGATCGCGGAACCGCAGCGCAATGGGCCGGAAGGTCGGGTCTTCACGGAGGGCGATGTCGGTCGTGAGCATGGTGGGTCGATGCCGCGTCGACGGATCGTGCGCGTCGGGTACGGTGTTCGCCGCCTCGGGATTCGTCGGCGTCCACTGGTACGCCCCCGCCGGACTGCGGGTGAGCTCCCAGTCGTAGGCGAAGAGCTGCTCGAGGAAGCTCCCGTCCCACTGGGTCGGGGTCGGCGTCCACACCCCCTCTGGCCCCCCGGTGTAGGTGTCAGGACCCACGCCCGTACCGAAGCTGTTGCGCCAGCCCAGCCCTTGCTGCTCGAGTGGCGCACCCTCAGGCTCTGGACCGACGTAGCTCGACGGGACTGCGCCGTGGAACTTACCAAAGGTGTGCCCGCCCACGATGAGGGCGACGGTTTCGACGTCGTCCATCGCCATGCGGCGGAACGTCTCACGAATGTCGCGAGCAGCTGCCAACGGATCAGGGTGCCCCCCTGGACCTTCGGGGTTGACGTAGATGAGGCCCATCTGCACCGCTCCGAAGGGACCGACGAGCTCGCCCCTCTCGTCGTGACGCGTGTCGCCAAGCCACTCGGCCTCAGGTCCCCAGTCGGTGTCGACCGGGGGCTCAAAGATGTCCTCACGTCCGAAGGCGAAGCCGATCGTGGGCAAGCCCATCGCCTCGAGCGCCACGTTGCCGGCGAAGACGATGAGGTCAGCCCAGGAGATGCGGCGGCCGTAGCGCTGCTTGATGGGCCAGAGTAGGCGACGAGCCTTGTCGAGGTTGGCGTTGTCCGGCCACGAGTTGAGCGGCGCAAACCGCTGTGCTCCACGACTTGCTCCCCCACGTCCGTCGGCGATGCGGTACGTACCAGCGGAGTGCCAGGCCATTCGGATGAACAGTGGCCCGTAGTGGCCAAAGTCTGCAGGCCACCAAGGTTGCGAGCTCGTCATCACCTCGATGAGGTCCCGGCGCAGTGCCTCGACGTCGAGCGTCGCCAGCGCCTCGTCGTACGAGCTCGTCGGACCGTAGGGTGACCGAGTCGTCGACGGCCCGTCGAGGACCTTGAGGTTGAGGCGATGTGGCCACCACCGCGTCTCACCTGCCCTGTCCTGGGTGACCGGGCACCCCGCGACCTCGTCGATCTCACGCATTGCGTACCTCCTCTCTCCTCGTGCGACGCCCCCTGACGTCGCCCCTCACGCTGGCTCGCCCCTCGCCTGGCAAGCCGGACACAGACCCCAGAAGGTCACCTCCGCCTCGTCGAGCACGAAACCGTGCGTCTGCTGGGGCGTCAGACACGGCCGATCTCCCACGACGCAGTCCACATCCACGGTGGCGCGACACCGTCGGCAGACGATGTGGTGGTGGTTGTCGCCGACACGACGTTCGAAGAGACCAGGGCTGCCGGCGGGCTCGATCCGACGCACGAGGCCTGCTTCGCTGAGCGCTTGGAGGATCGTGTACACCGTCTGGGGCGCCACCGCCCCAAGCTCCGTCCGTACCTGACCGACGATCGTCTCGGCGTCAGCGTGCGGCTGCCGCTCGAGTGCTCGGAGGACGGCGAGACGAGGAGCGGTCACGCGGAGTCCAGCAGCCCTCAGCGACGCGGCGAGCTCGGCGTCCTCACGGCGGTCAGTCGTCCCCATGGCCCCTAGGTTAGCATTGCCCGCATATCGTCTTCACTCGTTTTTGCGAATCTGTCGCCTCATTCTCCACGCCTCGACCGCTCGCACCCCGCACAGAGCGAGGTCCGCTCGATCATCTGGCCCGTTGAGCGCTCGGGTGCTAGCCCACGAGCGGGCGACCACGCGCTGTCACGACATCTAGATCGGGACTTTGGCCCCACGACCCGCCGAGGACAGGTGCGCTAGGGTGCGCTCGATGGAGGTTGCGGGGATGGGGCACCGCGTCGTGGTTGGTCTTGACGGCTCGCCGTCGTCTCGAGCTGCACTGCGCTGGGCTGAGGCGGAGGCGCAGGCGCGCCACGCGCAGCTCGTCGCGGTCACGGCGTGGCAGCGAGGGCACCGTGGCCTCGAGGCCGCCGACAGCCTCGAGGCCCAGGCGCGCGCGGCGCAGACTGCTGCACTCAGCCAGCTCACTGAGGCGTCCGTGCCGATCGAGGCCAACCTGGTCGAGGGCGCGCCGGCGGCGGTCGTGTGCTCCGAGGCAGCCGGCGCGGACCTGCTCGTCGTCGGCGCCCGTGGTCGCGGGGGCTTCGAACGCCTCCTCCTCGGCTCCGTGAGCACGGCCTGCGTGCGCCATGCTCGCGGCCCCGTCATCGTCGTGCGAACGCCTGACCCGCAGCTGCCTACCTTGCAGGTGCCGCCTCGTCGCATCCTCGTCGGGGTCGACGGCTCTGATGGAGCGGCGACTGCTCTGCGTTGGAGCCTCGCAGAGGCTCACCTGCACGGAGCGACGGTCCACGCGCTGTGGGTATGGCGTGACCCTTACGAGGGTGACCTCGCCTTCGAGCTCCAAGCACCCCGGTTTCACGTCGACCACGCCCGCGCCCTCGCCGCCATCGAAGAGCGCCTCGAGGCGCTCGTTAGCGCCCAACGACACGAGGCTGCGGGCGTGCCAATCTCGACGGAGATCGTCGGCGGCGTACCGAGCGAGGTGCTCTGTGCTCGCGCGGCGCACGCGGACCTGCTCGTCGTCGGCCGTCGGGGCACAGGGTCACTCACGGACTTCCTCATCGGCTCGGTCGCACTAGCCTGTGCCCACCACGCTCCTGGGCCGGTCGCCGTCGTCCCCCTCGCCACCACCCAGTCTCCCGGTGACTGAGGCCGACCCGGTCACAGACGCTCCCCAGCCTGAGAGCGGTGGCGGAGCTGGACTCCAAGGGCTCTCGAGCGACGAAGCCGCCCGCCTCCTCGCCCAGGTCGGTCCCAACGCGGTCACGCCGCCCCGCGACCACCCCGTGCGGCGCTTCGTCGCTGCCGTCACGGGCCCAGTCCCGTTCCTCCTCGAGGCCGCCGTCGTCGTCGAACTGCTCGGCCGTCGCGACCTCGAGGCGGCGATCATCGGCGTCCTGCTCGTCTTCAACGCTGTGCTGAGCCTTCTCGAGGAGCAGCGCGCACAGAACGCCCTCGAGCTGCTGCGAGCGCGCTTGGCGATCCGAGCTCGGGTCCGGCGCGACGGGGCGTGGACGACGGTCGATGCCGCTGCCCTCGTGCCTGGCGACGTCGTCCACATCCGCGTCGGCGACGTCGTTCCAGCTGACCTCACGGTGCTCGAGGGACAGGTCGCTATCGACGCGTCCGTCCTGACCGGCGAGTCACGATCCCTCCAACTCGACGGAGGAGGCACCTGCTTTGCGGGCGCGACGGTGGTCCGTGGTGAGGCCACCGGCGTCGTCGCGGCAACGGGTGCGCGCACCTACTTCGGCCACACTGCCCAGCTGGTTCGCGATGCCAAGACTCAGAGCCACCTCGAGCGAACCATTCTCAGCGTGGTGCGTGCGCTGCTCGCCCTCGACGCGGTGGTCGTCGTCGCTGTCGTCGCCGACGGCCTCATCGAGCACCTCTCCGCCTCGACACTCCTCCCTTTCCTCATCATCCTCCTCGTCGCAGCCGTCCCCGTCGCGCTCCCCGCAACCTTCACGCTTGCCACGAGCGTCGGTGCGCTCGAGCTCGCCCGCGGTGGGGTGCTCGTCACCCACCTCACCGCCATCGAGGAAGCGGCAGCGATGGACCTGCTCTGCTCCGACAAAACCGGAACGATCACCCGTAACGAGCTGCGCGTCGTCGGCCTCGAGGGCTACGCTTCGACGAGCGGCGAGGAGGTCCTTCGGGCAGCTGCCCTCGCATCGGACGCGGCGACGCAGGATCCCATCGACCTCGCGATCCTCGAGAGCGCCCGCGAGCGGGGTATCGACCTCGCCGTCACGCGCGTCGCGTTCACGCCGTTCGATCCCTCAACCAAGCGCTCGAGCGCCACCATCGAGGTCGGAACCGCGCGACGCGAGTACCTCAAGGGGGCGCCCGACGTCGTCGCGCAGCTCGTCGGCCTCGACCCGGCAGTTGTCCACGACTCCGTGGCGCACCTCGCTGCGGGCGGAGCCCGCGTGCTCGCTGTGGGTACGGTCGGGGACGTGCCCGCACTGCTCGGGTTCGTCGCGCTCGGCGATCCGCTGCGTCCCGACTCGCGTGACCTCATCGCCACGCTTCACGACCTCGGCGTCCGCGTCATCATGGTCAGTGGCGATGCACCTGAGACCGCGCTCGCCGTCGCACAGGCGGTCGGCATCGGCGCGCGCCTTGGCTCCCTGGGGACGATTCGCCAGCGATCCGCGGGTCCGGTCGACTTCGACGTGCTCGCGGGAGTACTTCCTGAGGACAAGCTGCTGCTCGTCGAGCGAGCACAGCGGCAAGGACACGTCGTCGGCATGACCGGCGACGGCGTCAACGACGCGCCAGCGCTCAAACGCGCCGAGGTCGGCATCGCCGTCGCGACCGCAACCGACGTCGCTAAGAGCTCAGCGAGCGTCGTGCTCACGACCGACGGCCTCGGAGGCATCGTGCGAGCCGTGGAGACCGGCCGGCGTGTCTACCAACGCATGCTCACCTACACCATCAACAAGATCGTCAAGACCTTCCAAGTCTCGCTCTTCTTAGGGCTCGGGCTCCTCATCACCGACACGTTCGTCACGACACCGCGGCTCGTCCTGCTCCTCCTCTTCGCCAACGACTTCGTCACGATGGCCCTCGCAACCGACAGGGTCGGCTTCTCCCGACGTCCAAACCGCTGGAGGGTGCGTGACGTCGCGCTCGTCTCGCTCGTCATCGCGAGCGCGTGGCTCGCCGTGTCCTTTGGCACCCTCTCCGCCGCGCGCGACCTCATCCACCTCCATCTCGCCGGAACCCAAACGCTCGTCTTCGTCATGCTCGTGGTGACAGGGCAAGCCACGGTGTACCTCGTCCGCGAGCCAGGTCACCTCTGGCGAGCACGTCCGAGCGCCTGGCTCATGGCTGCAACCGTCGCTGACGTCCTCGTCGTCGGCGCACTCGCAACCAGTGGTGTCCTCATGGCTCGGGTACCCTGGTTCGACGTCCTTGGGGAGCTCCTTGGTGTCCTCGTCGTCACTCTCATCCTCGACATGGTCAAGGCCCCGCTGCTGCGCAGAGTCCGAGACGACGCGGCCTAGCTCGCTGAGGTCCCTCGAGCCCCAGGCTCAAACGAGCCGTGGCGGCCGGCCCCCTCCCGAAAGCGCGCCGCGCCCTCGAAGGCCTCGCGTGCGAGCGGCAGCTGCCCCCAGCCGAACTCGACGGCGAGCGCGTCGACCTCGCTCAGCCCCTCTGTCGCCAGGACAGCCGCTCGATCGCTGCGCAGGCACTGCTGCGGAAAGCTCGCGAGCAGCCGCGCGAGTTCCACCGCCCCCTCGAGCGCGCGCCCGCGCTCGACGAGACGGTTGACGAGTCCGATGTCGAACGCTTCGCGGGCGTCGACTGGTCGGCCTGTCAGGATGAGGTCGAGCGCACGGCTCCGACCAATCAGCCGTGGCAGCCGCAGCGTTCCTCCGTCGATGAGGGGTACCCCGAAGCGACGGCTCAAGACGCCAAAGATCGCGTCCTCGCTCGCAACTCGTAGGTCGCACCAGAGGGCGAGCTCGAGGCCTCCGGCGACCGCGTAGCCCTCGACGGCCGCGATCACCGGCTTGGTGAGCTGCAGACGCGTCGGGCCCATGGGCCCATCACCGTGCGGCTCGACACGATTCTGTCGCTCGGTACCAAAGGCACTGAGGTCAGCCCCGGCACAGAAGGTTCCCCCAGCGCCACAGAGCACCGCAACGCGCGCCAGGTCGTCAGCCTCGAAGGCTCGGAAAGCATCCGCGAGGGCAGAGGCCGTCGGTCCGTCGACGGCGTTGCGCACCGCCGGACGATCGATGGTCACGATGGTGACCGGTCCGTCCCGGGCCACCTGCACCGTGTTCACAGTCGCACCTCCCGCGCCCCTCGTCGCGCACCTTAGCGAGGCTCGTCGCGACGTCGCACGGTGGCGCGTGGTTGGTCGCTCCCGCACGGGACGCCTAGCATCGTCGAGACGATGACGTCACCTGGCTCGTGCCGCGGTGGCCCCGAGCCACCGCGGCGCCCAAGGCTCACCACGAGGGGATCGCCATGCTCATTCGTCCCTGGGACGCTGCAGACGACGAGACGGAGTGGCGATCGTGGCTTGAGCGCCACGATCGCTTCGGCGTTCTCGCCGTGCCGCACAGAGAGCCGGGCGAGGCGCCACTCGTGCTCCCGCTCCACCTGAGCTGGCAGGGCGATGAGCGGTGGATCGGACACCTCGCCCGAGCCAACCCTGTCTGGCCGCACCTCGAGCACGCCGGCAAGGTCCGCGTTGCCTTCCACGGGGCAGAGGCCTTCATCCCGGGCCCGTGGCGTGTCGACGACGGAACGCCCCCGGAGGCGGGCGTGCCGACGAGCTACTACGTGGCGGTGCAGTTTGTCTGCCGACCGACGATCGTCGACGACCCAGCGCTCCTCGCTGAGCTCCTGGAGCGCCAGCTCGCAGATCGTCAGCCACAGGGGAGTTACGCGGCGGTCGTACCTGGTCAACCGCCCTACGGAGCCTTGCTGCGATCGATTCGCGGCCTCTGGCTCGACGTGCTCAGCGTCGATGCTAAGTTCAAGTTTGACGACCACAAGCCTCGAGAGCTCCGCGAGCGGGTCAGCACAGCGCTCGAGGCGCGCGAGCTGCCCCAGGATCGAGCAGCAGCTCGCGAGCAGCGTCGGCGCGGCGCTCGCCACCCCTAGCTTGCACGACGAGAGCGCCTGTCGCGCCCGCTCGCGCGTGCCGAGGAGGTCCTCTGCACCGACGTCGCGGCTGCTGGTGTCTGCCGCTGCGTTCGCACCACACCGAGCGCGCGAGGATCGGCTGCGACGAGCGAGCCCGACAGCGAGAGTGCGCGCGTCAGCAACCGAACCCGAGACGCCTCGCGAGGCGCGACGAGGGAGACGACGTGGCCGCGGAGGCCAGCTCGCGCGGTGCGACCCGAGCGGTGGACGTAGTCGTCGCAGCGCCACGCAGGGTCAAAGTGCACCACGAGTGGCACTGCCTCGACGTGGATCCCCCGTGCGAGCACGTCGGTCGTGACGATCGCGTCGAGGCGACCCGCTCGGAATCGAGCGAGCGCCTCCGACCGCTCGCGTTGACCGAGTCCGCCGTGGAGTAGCGCACAGGAGATGCCGTGCTCGCCCAGCGCCTCCGCGAGTCGCAGAGCTCCCGCTCTCGTCCGGCAGAAGACGATCGCTGGTCCTCCCGCACGGACCGTGGCCGCGGTGACGGCTACTCGGTCTCGAGGCGCGACCCGCCAAAAGTGATGCGTGGCCGTCGACGTCAGCTTGGCCTGGTGCAACGTCGAGTGGGTGACGGGCCCGCGGCAGGCCTCCTCGAGCAGGGCGTCAACGCGCGCGTGCTGCGTCGCCGAGAACAGCATCGTCTGTCGCGTAGGCGGGGTCGCTCGCACGAGCGTCTGGAGCGCGGGGAAGAACCCGAGGTCTGACATCCGATCGACCTCGTCGACGACCACGATGCGGACCGCCGAAAGCGTGAGGGCTCGTCGCGCGAGGAGGTCCAAGAGACGCCCGGGCGTCGCG
>SIRY01000083.1 GCA_004366215.1 Actinomycetota bacterium
TCGCGTCATCAGCTCGGATCTCCTTCTCCTGCTTCGTGGTGATGCGAGGCCACCGAAAGGCCGAGAGCGGCGCCGACTCTCTCAGGAGTCCCCCGACGCGCCGAGCTGTCAGCAGCTTAGTCAGGCGCCCATGGCGTGGTAGCCGCCGTCGACGTGGATGATCTCTCCGGTCGTAGCTGCGAAGAAGTCTGAGCAGAGAGCGACGACGCTTCGTGCGACCGGGGTTGCATCCTCAGAGTTCCACCCAAGGGGGGCGCGGCTGCCCCACGAATCTTGGAACGTCCGAAACGCCTCGATCGACTTGGCCGCGATGGTCCGAATTGGTCCTGCTGACACAAGGTTCACGCGAATGCCATCGGGGCCTAACTCTCGCGCGAGGTAACGCGCGAGCGACTCGAGCGCCGCCTTCGCGACGCCCATCCAGTTGTAGCCAGGCCACGCGACGCTCGCGTCGAAGTCGAGTCCCACCAGGGCCGGCTGGGTACCGGCTCGCAGCAGAGGTCGAAAGGCTCGAGCGAGCTCTGCGAGCGAAAACGCCGAGACGTGTACCGCCACCGAGACGTCACTCCACGGCGCATCGAGCATGGGGCCGTCGAGGCAGCTCGGAGGCGCGTAGCCGATCGAGTGTACGACGGCGTCGAGCCGGTCCGTTCGTGACGCGAGCGTCGCTGCTGCGGCGTCGACGCTCGCGGGATCGGCGACGTCGAGCTCGAGCAGCGCATCGGCGACCCCGAGTTTCTCGGCGACGCGGCGGGTGATCGACATGGCCCGACCAAAGCTCGACAGGGTGATCGATGCTCCCTCCTCGAGCGCAACCCGAGCCACGTGGTAGGCGATGGACGAGGTGTTGAGCACCCCGGTGACCAGCACGTGCCTCCCATCGAGGATGCCCATGTGACCTCCTTGGCCGTAGACTCGCACCAACGTAGTGGGTGTGCGCGCCCGTCTTTCAGGGGTGACCGACCGAAGCGGCGTGGACGAGGGGAGGGGGTGCTTGTGGATGTTGGCATCGTTGGCGGAACGGGACCCCTCGGGAGTGCGCTCGGTGCGCGGCTGGCTTCGGTCGGACTCGACGTCGTGCTGGGCTCTCGCTCGCCCGAGAAGGCTCAGGAGGCCGTGGTGCGGCTCTCGGCTCGCTGGGGTGATCGGGTCGCCCGGCTCACCGGGGGTCACAACGATCGGGTCGTGAGGGCAGACGTCGTCGTCCTTGCTGTTCCGTGGGAGGGTGTGGTGCCGATCGCGCTCGAGTACGCCGACGCACTCGCTGGCAAGCCGGTGGTGAGCGTCGCGAACGCTCTCGGCCGGGTCGGTCGCGAGTTTGTCGCGCTCACGCCTGCCCGCGGCTCGGTGGCTCAGCTCCTGCAGTCGACGCTGCCGCGCGCGATGGTAGTCGCAGCACTCCATCACGTGCCAGCGCGCGACCTTGGTGAGCTCAGTCGGCCAGTTGACGCTGACACCCTGGTCGCCTCGGACTATCCGAGTTCAGCGCAGCGAGTGATGGAGGTCCTCGAGCTGGTTCCTGGCCTTCGAACCCTAGACGCAAGCCCCCCCGCCGGGGCACGATCGAGTCTGCGCCTGGTTGGTCTTACTGAGGAGGACGGGTGATGAGGATCTTCGATACGCAGGCTGGCAACGTGGTCGAGCTCCAGCTGCCTGAGTCCGGGCCGGTCAGGCTCTACACGTGCGGCATCACTCCTTACGATGCTGCTCACCTTGGCCACGCGGCGGTCTACGTGACCTTCGACGTGCTCGCTCGACACCTCGAGCGACACGGCTCTGCGACGCGGTGCGTGCGCAACGTCACCGACGTCGACGACGACATCCTGCGCAAGGCGCGCGAGCTAGGCACGCACTACCTGGACCTTGCTGCGATGGAGATCGCCCAGTTTGACCGCGACATGGACGCGCTTGGAGTGCGTCGTCCAGCGTCTGAGCCGCGAGCAACGTCTGCGATCTCAGAGATCCTCTCCCTCGTCCAAGACCTCTACGAGAGCGGCCACGCCTACGAGGTTGACGGCTGGGTGTACTTCGCAGTGGAGAGCGAGCCCTCGTTCGGCTCCGTGTCACACCTCGACCGCGCCACGATGATCTCGCTCGCGCGGGAGCGCGGCGGCGATCCCGACGACCCGCGCAAGCGCGATCCCCTCGACTTCGTCCTGTGGCAGCCGTCGTTGCCGGATGAGCCCGCGTGGGAGTCGCGCTTTGGTCCTGGGAGACCCGGGTGGCACATCGAGTGTTCAGCCCTCGCCCTGCGTGAGCTCGGTCCGGTCGTCGACATTCACGGGGGGGGATCGGATCTGATCTTCCCACACCACGAGTGCGAAGCGGCGCAGTCTCGTGCGGTGACAGGGGGACCTTTCGTGCGCTACTGGGTCCACGTGGGCATGGTGCGGCTTGATGGGGTGAAGATGTCGAAGTCTCTCGGCAACCTCGTGTTCGTCAGGGATGTCCTCAAGGAAGTGGGGCCGGAGGTCGTGAGGCTGGCCCTGCTCTCACAGCACTACCGTAGCTCGTGGGACTGGACTCCGCGCTTGCTCGACGAGGCTCAGGAGCGCCTCGAACGGTGGCGTCGCGCTGGAGAGGGCGATGGGGCGGTCGAGGAGGTGGACGCTGCGCTCGACGACGACCTCGACACACCGGGAGCGCTCGAGGCGATCGATCGGGCGGCACGATCCGGGCGTGGTGTCTCAGCAGCGGCAGCGATGCTGGGGGTGGCGCTGTGAGCATGCAGGGCCAGGATCGTCCACGACGGCTCGTGGTGGCGGCGCGCCGTGGCGGCGAGCTCATCGACCTCGCGATCGCACAGCCTGGGGACGAGCTCGTCGTGGCGGACTCTCCCGAAGGTCGTCGTGTCCTGCGACACTCGGCTGCCCACGTCGTCGCGAAGGCGATAACCCGTCTGTGGCCGGGGACGCAGCTCGGTGTTGGACCAGCGACGGAGGATGGATTCTTCTACGACGTAGCGCTGCCGGGCGGCCTGCGCCTCAGCGACGAGGACCTCGCCCGCATCGAAGAGGAAGCCAAGCAAATCGTGCAGGCTGATGAGCCCTTCGAGCGTCTCGATGTATCGCTCTCAGAGGCTCGTGAGCTGCTTCGGGATCAAGTCTTCAAGCGCGAGATCCTCGACCGCATCGCACGAGGCGAGGATGAGCTCGACGCCGCTGCGGGTGCGACTGTGTCGCTCTACCGCACCGGAGGTGACTTCGTGGACCTGTGTCGCGGCCCCCACGTACCGCGGACGAGCTCGATCGGCGCCCTGAGGCTCCTTCGCGTCTCCGGGGCGTACTGGCGTGGCGACGAACACGGACCGCAGCTCCAGCGTGTCGCCGGTACGGCGTTTGAGACCGAGAGCGCGCTCGAGGCGTGGCTGAGCCAGCTCGCCGAAGCTGAGCGCCGTGACCATCGTCGGCGGGGAGTCGAGCAACGGCTCTTCTTCTTCCCGGGGGAGATCGGCGGCGGGTTGCCGGTGTTCGAGCCCGACGGCGCCTGGATTCGGTACCGGCTCGAGGACTTCTCGCGCCGGCTGCACTTTAGCGCCGGATACCTTCCGGTGTGGACACCACACGTGACGCGTGGCGCCCTCTTCGAGCTCTCTGGCCACCTCGGATGGTACCGAGAGTCGATGTACCCGCCGATGGAGCTCGATGGCCAGGAGTACTTCTTGAAGCCGATGAGTTGCCCGATGCACCTCCTTGCGTACCGTCAGCATCCCCGAAGCTACCGAGAGCTGCCACTTCGGCTGTTCGAACTCGCGACGGTCTACCGTTACGAGCGATCCGGCACGCTCCATGGCCTTGCGCGCGTGCGCGCGCTCACGCAGGACGACGCGCACATCTTCTGCCGGCCAGATCAGCTCGCTGATGAGCTCGCCGGCGTGCTCGATCTCGTCCAGCGGCTCTTCGGGGCGTTCGGGCTCGAGGACTTCGACGCGGAGCTGTCGACCCGCCCCGCGAAGTCGGTCGGCTCGGATGAGGATTGGGAGTTTGCCACGACCGCGGCTCGCGACGCGCTCGAGCGATCCGGTCTGACGTACCGAGTCGCACCGGGCGAGGGGGCCTTCTACGCGCCCAAGATCGACCTGCACCTGCGCGACGCGATCGGTCGGCGGTGGCAGGTCTCCACGGTGCAAGTGGACCTGCAGCTGCCGCAGCGCTTCGAGCTCACCTACCAGAGCGCGAGCAACCGGCTCGAGCGACCGTTCATGGTGCATCGAGCGCTCTACGGGTCGGTCGAGCGCTTCCTCGCCATCTTGCTCGAGCACTTCGATGGCGTGCTCCCTCCGTGGATGGTGCGCACGCCCGTTCGAGTCCTGCCCGTCGCGCACGACGCGACCCCGTGGGCACAGGGCGTCGTCGCTGCGCTCGAGCGTCGGGGCGTAGGAGCAGCGGTGGTGCCTCCGGACGAGACGCTCGGAGTGCGACTTCGGCGTGCC
Source organism: Actinomycetota bacterium (assembly GCA_004366215.1). GTDB lineage: Bacteria > Actinomycetota > Acidimicrobiia > Acidimicrobiales > Acidimicrobiaceae > Acidimicrobium. Next base: position 4,433 of record SIRY01000083.1, read on the forward strand.
CGGAGTGAGCGCGTTCCCTTCATCATCGTCGTCGGAGGCCGCGACGTCGAGGCGGGTACGGTGGGCCTGACGCGGCCCGATCGGACGCAGGTTCGTGACGTACCTCTCGACGCGATGCTCGAGGAGGTCGTCGCGGCGGTAGCGATGCCGGAGGTAGGGTGAGGTGGGGCTCGAGCACCTGTGGGCGGGGTGGCGCGCCGCGTTCGTGACGCAAGCTCACGCTCCGGCGGGTGGCTGTGTGCTCTGCGCCATTGGGAGGGGCGATGACGGTGCTGATGACCTCGTCGTGGCACGAACGTCCCGCGCATACTGCGTCTTGAACCTCTACCCGTACACGTCGGGCCACATGCTCGTGGTGCCCGTTCGGCACGTCGCGCACCCGCGCGAGCTCGAGGCCGACGAGACGGCACAGCTCTGGCAGCTCGTTCAGGAGGCGATCGCGGCGCTCTCGGCTACCTACCGACCTGAGGGTGTGAACCTCGGGATGAACCTTGGGAGGGCGGCGGGAGCAGGGATCGCAGACCACCTGCACGCACACGTGGTGCCCCGGTGGGCAGGAGACGCCAACTTCATGGCAACCGCTGCCCAGACGCGAGTCCTCCCTGAGGCCTTACCGGACACGAGAGATCGCTTGCGGCGAGCGTGGTCAACCCCGATCGGACCATGACGGTGCGAGCGCAGCGAGAACTCGACCCACCTGCTCGAGTGCAGCGTCGCTGACGAGCACGAAGCGAATGAGCCGAAGGTTCACGAGCGACGACGAGGCCTCCCGGACGGCCTCGAAGGCGACAGCCGAGGCTGCGTCGAGCGGATAGCCAAAGGCCCCGGTAGAAAGTGCAGGGAACGCAATCGAGCGGTAGGAGCGTTCGTCGGCGAGGCGGAGAGCACGGCGGTAACACGAGGCAAGCAGACGATCCTCGGGGTGGTCGCGTCCCCACACCGGTCCGAGGCAGTGGATGATTGCCCGGTTCGGTAGGTTGAACGCGGGAGTGATGACGGCCTCTCCGGGGCGCAGTGGAGCGAGTGGTCGGCAGGCGGCGACGAGGTGTGGCCCCGCGGCGCGGTGGATGGCGCCGGCGACGCCGCCTCCTGGTTCGAGCCAGGCGTTCGCCGCGTTGACCACGACGTCGACGTCTTCCTGACGAGCGATGTCGCCCTGGCGAAGTTCGAGGACGACCCCGCAGCGCAGCGGCAGCACCTCTCCTCGCGTCCCTCGGAGCAGCTGAGGATCCGAGTCGGGACCCTGACCAGGTGACGAGCTCATCGACCTGCGCTCGCCGGGGAAGCGACAGCCTCGAGCACACGGCCGAGGACGGCGCTCGGGACGGGTTCGTAGCGATCGTGGCTACTGACGAAGGAGCCCTGCCCCGCTGTCATGCCGTGCAGGTCGAC
>SIRY01000084.1 GCA_004366215.1 Actinomycetota bacterium
GAAGCGAGCGCGTCACGCACAGCGCCGGGGTGCCGACCGTCTGGCTCGGCATGATCGAGCATGTCGAGAAGACCGGCGAGAACCTCGGACCGCTCCGTAGCGTCACCATCGGCGGCTCCGCAGCTCCGCGAGCCATGATCAAGTGGTTCCGCGACCGCGGCATCGACACCCTCAGGCTCTGGTCACCCAAACGCCGGTCTCCTTGGGGAGTTACCCGCCCCGCGATGAGATGTGAGAGCCTCTCGCTCGGGAACCCCTACCGTGACAAGCGACCGCTCGCGGTGACCGCACCGAGTCCAACCAAGCTCGCAAGCAGCGTCAGGTAGACCCCCACCTGCGGGCCAAAGGACACGCTGATAGCGGACACCGAGGCACCACCGTGGTAGGCGAGGAGGAAGAGTGCGGCCCCGAGCGCCTCGAGGACGAGACCTCCGACTGCCAGCCGCCCCGACCAGCTCGCCGAGCTACGCAGGACACTGAGCGCCGCCGCAAGAACCCCGAGCACGCTCAGCAGACCGTAAGAGTGAAACCCATCGACGCTGACGCTCAGCGCTCCAACGTCAATGCCGTACCAAGGTAGGAACAGTCCGACGACGACCACGGCCGATGCGCCGGCAACGAGCTGGAGGGTTCTCGAGAGGTGCCGCCACCAGTGCTCCACCGCCGACACCTTAGCACGTGTGGGCGAGTGCACTCCGTCGCGCTCACAGTTGTAGACTACAAATGAGAGCTCGAAAGGGGTAGCGATGCTCCGATCGCGGACTCAAGAACGTCTCCTCGCAGCTGACATCGCGCTGTTCGGCGCGCTCCTCCTCGTTGCGATCTGGTACCCGACCTCAGCCATCGACGGCTACGGAATCAGCTACTACCTCACGCACCTCGACACGTTCGTCCCCCTCGCGATCGGTTTCGTTACCTGCGCCGCCCTCTCGTGGCGAGCCGCTTCGGACCTTCCAGCAATAGGCGGCATCGCGATCTTGCGGCGCGCGCTCCAACTCATGTCGATCTTGCTCATTGGCATCTGCTTCACCCCCTACACCTGGGGAACGCTCTTCGACTGGACTCACCAGACGCTCGGCTCAATCCTCTTCGTCGAACAGCTGATCGTCTCAGGCTGGGTCTGGTGGCGCTACGAGCGGTCGTGGTTCAACGCCGCCATGATCGTGGTCCAGATCGTCGGGGGTGTGATGGCCCTGCTCTCGTTGCCCAACGACGGCATCATGGTGCTTTTCCAGGGCGAAGTGATCTTCCAGATCGGATTCTCGCTCCTGCTGTTCCATTCGCTCTCGCGTCTGATTCCAGACGAGCTTGAGGCCAGCCTCGCGCACGGTAGCCGGCATGACTCGGGCTATGGCACGGCCTCCGCGAGCTCCTGAGGCAGCTATAGTGAGGCGCGCGCACGTGCGCAGCCCGTGTCCTGCCCCGCAAGGGGCCCTGGTCAGTCCAGGTCCAAAGGAGGTCGACATGCGAGAGTACGAGCTCGCACTCATCACCTCGTCTGCGATGAGCGATGACGAGCGTGCTGCGTTGCTAGATCGCGTCCGCGGTCTCATCGCGACCGGCGGAGGAGTCACCACGCAGGAAGCGCACTGGGGTCGGCGCATGCTTGCGTACCCCATCGACCACCGGCCTGACGGCTCCTACAGTTTCGTACGGTTCCGGGGTGAACCGGCGGTCGTTAACGAGCTCGATCGCGTGCTGTCGATCTCAGACGGTGTGCTGCGTCACAAGATCGTGCGCCTTCCCGACAAGCTCGCCAGCGCTGGCAGCATTCCCCTCCTCGGCGCGCCGGCTCGGGCCTAGCTCTACCATCCTCGGAAAGGTCAGCGATGTCCGCAGGCAACGCAATCACACTGGTCGGCAACCTGACAAAGGAGCCCGAGCTGCGGTTCACCGGTCAGGGGCGTCCTCAGGCGACGTTCTCGATCGCGGTGAATCGTCGGCGGCTCAATCAGCAAACGCAAGATTGGGAGGAGTCCACCTCGTTCTTCGAGGTCGTCTGCTGGGGTGACCTCGCAGATAACGTCGCGAACTCGCTCGACAAAGGATCTCGAGCCATCGTCTTTGGACGCCTCGAGCAGCGTTCCTGGGAAACCCCCGAAGGGGAACGTCGGTCCAAGATTCAGGTGATCGCCGAAGAGGTAGGGCCGTCTCTGCGGTGGGCGACCGCAGAGGTCCACCGCACAGAACGCCGCACCGGTCAGCTCCGTCCAGTTACGAATGAGCCGCCGTCCGCTGCTGAGAGTGGCGTTGGGTACGAAGAGGAGCCGTTCTAGTCATGGCAAAGACGACAGCGAAGCGCAAGCGACGCGGGCGTGAGGTGCAAGACACCAAGCGCCCAAAGAAGAAACCGTGCTACTTGTGCCAGCAGCACATTGAGTGGGTCGACTACAAAGATGTGGAGCTCCTGCGTCGCTTCACGTCCGAGCGAGCCAAAATCCGCGCTCGACGAGTGACCGGTAACTGCGCCCAGCACCAAGCAGACGTCGCGACGGCGATCAAGGTGGCGCGCGAGCTCGCGCTGCTCCCCTACGTCATTCGGCCGGTCACCGATCGAACGCGTCGGAATCAGGCCGAGCAGCCGGTCAGCGAGCGAGACCTCGCGCGCTCGCGAGCGCGCGCCGCAGAGGATGCCCCAGCCGACACTGAACGCAGAGACGGTGAACACGGTACGGAGGACGAAGAGTGAACGTCCTGCTTCGGAGTCGAGTCGCAGGCCTTGGCGATCGAGGTGACCTCGTGCGCGTCGCTGACGGATTCGCTCGCAACTACCTACTGCCGCGGGGCCTTGCGATCGTCGCTACACCAAAGATCGCGGCTCAGGCCGAGGCTATGCGTCACAAAGCACAGCTACAGCGCGAGGCAGAACACGCACGCGCCGAGGAGCTGGCTCGCGAACTTGCGGGCATCGAGCTCGAGATCGCAGCCCGCGCGTCGCAAGAAGGCACGTTGTTCGGCTCGGTCTCGACAGCTGAGATCGCGCGTGCGGCTCTCGAGGTCACTGGCGTTACGATCGAGCGCGACCAGGTGAGGCTCACAACGCCGATCAAGCACCTCGGGCGGCATCCCGTGGTCGTCGTGCTTGGGCATGGTGTCGAGGTTGCTCTCACGGTCAACGTCGTCCCGACCGAGCACTGACAACCGCGTGTCCGATGGCACGATCAAGTGCCTTCGACGAGCGCCTTCCGCCCCACAGCATTGATGCGGAAGAGTCGCTCCTCGGCGCCATGCTGCTCTCTCGAGAGGCGGTCGCCGATGCGCTCGAGATCGTCGAGCCCGACGACTTCTTCCGGCCCGCGCACCAGTCGATCTTTCGCGCCATCGTCGACCTCCACATGAGGGGTGAAGCGACCGATCCCGTCTCGGTCGCCGACGAGCTACTCAGAGCAGATCTTGCGTCGGTAGTCGGCAGTCCTGACATCCTCTATC
>SIRY01000085.1 GCA_004366215.1 Actinomycetota bacterium
GCTTAACCGCGTCTGCTCCAGCTCGCACGAGCCGACCAGCAGCTCGCACTGCCGCCTTGCGACCCTGGTGGTACGACAACCACGGCATGTCAGCAACGACGAGCGCCTCTGGTCGCGCTCGCCTGACAGCTGCGACGTGGTGGACGATGTCACGAACTCGAACGCCGAGGGTGTCCGGCATCCCGAGCACTGCAGTCGCCACCGAGTCCCCGACGAGGATCACGTCGACGCCAGCCTCATCTGCGATGCGCGCCGACGGCGAGTCATACGCTGTCACCATTACGAGAGGTCGGTCCCCCTGTCGAACCTTGTGCGAGCGGATCCGGGGTACCGTCGCGATTCGCTGTCGTTCAGTCTCCACGTAGCCCCTCCTGAGGTCCCATGCGCTCTCTGCGCTACAGGCGCTCTGCCGAGGACGAGCAGGCCTCACTACCCTACTACGACGGCGCCGCTTGACCCCGCTCCTCGAGGAGGAAGTTCCACCGACATTCGAGGCAGACTTCGACCCGAAAGAGGCGCACTCCCTCGACCGAGGTGAGCTGCTCTTCTTGCAGCAGACCCCCGACGACCTGCCCTTGGGGAGGTAACCCGCGACCGAACGCAAAGGCGACCTCCCGCAACGACGGCTGGTGGCACACCGGACAGGCTGAGCTGAGAGCAGCACCAAACGTGTCGGCCGCGCGAGCGAGCTCATGAGAGGCGTCGCACACTTCTTCGCGCGCGAGCAACCCTCTCTCGAGCGCCCGCAACGTGCGTCGACGGAGCAGCCGATGGTCAACGCTCGTCACGAGGGGACGATATGCCCTGCGAGGTCGTGCTTGGCCCACACAGCTATGGTAGCAACCCCCTACGGACAGGCTCGTGGCGCGAGACGACCTATATCGAATCGCTACGTCGCAATTGATGCTAGAGTACAACCCGTGTCTGTGGTCGGGCGTGACAAGGACGTGACGTGGGTCGAGCTCGCCATACTCGTTGTCCTCGAGTCGACACCGGCACACGGCTACGACATCGTGCGTCGCCTCCAGACCGCCTTCGGTGAGGTTGGCCGCTTCTCCTACGGGTCGATCTACCCCGCCCTCTCGCGCCTCCAGCGAGCAGGGCTCGTCAGCATCGTGGGGACCGCGAGCAAGCTCGAGTCGTCTCGTCTGCCAGGACTCCTCGCTGCAGAGCTCGTCCTCGCGTCCACGACCCTCAGGGGACGCGCTCGACGAACGTATCGAATCACCGAGGACGGCAAGCGACGCCTTGCAGAGGCGCTCGAGACCGCCGAGATGAGCGACGACCGCTTTGCGACAATCGCGCTCGTTGCACAAGCGCTCGTGACTCCCAACAATCGGCACACGCTGTGCTCCCGGCGTCAGCGTATGCTTCGCGAACGCATCGAAGATCTCGATCGGCTAGCTCAGGACATGCCGCATCTGTGGCTTGCTGGTGTGCGCGCGCGACTCGAGGCCGAGTACGAAGCGCTCCGTGGGGCTCTGGACGACCCAAGCGAGGAGCACGACCATCGCACGACCGTCTGGTAGGAAAGGAGTGGAATGGCCCGCATTCGATTAGCCATCGCAGGAGTCGGCAACTGTGCGAGCTCGCTCGTGCAAGGCATCGAGTACTACCGACACGCGCCAGTCGACCAAGACGTTCCCGGTCTTATGCACGTCGAGCTTGGCGGATACCACGTCGGCGACATCGAAGTCGTCGCTGCATTCGACGTTGACGCGGATAAAGTCGGCCTCGACGTCGCCAAAGCGATCCACGCGAGTCACAACAACACGATCAAATTCGCCGAGGTCCCTGAGACTGGCGTCACCGTCGAGCGTGGACCCACGCTCGACGGCCTCGGAACCTACTACCGCCAACTTGTTGCTGAGTCCCCTCGTCCCCCTGTTGACGTCGCACAGCGGCTTCGAGATGCCCGCGCCGATGTGCTGGTCGCTTACCTTCCCGTGGGATCTGAACAGGCTCAGCGGGCCTACGCGCAGGCAGCTCTCGACGCCGGCGTCGCCTTCATCAATGCCATCCCAGTATTCATCGCCTCTGATCCTGGGTGGGCGCAGCGCTTCAGTGACGCTGGTGTGCCACTCATTGGTGATGACATCAAGAGCCAGGTCGGTGCAACCATCGTTCACCGTGTCCTTGCGCGACTCTTTGAGGACCGAGGCCTCGTCCTCGACCGCACGTACCAACTCAACGTCGGCGGCAACATGGACTTCATGAACATGCTCGAGCGATCTCGTCTCGAGTCGAAGAAGATCTCGAAGACTCAGTCGGTGACGAGCCAAATTGAACGAGGGATCGACGCCCACGACGTCCATATTGGACCCTCAGATCATGTCGCCTGGCTCGAAGACCGCAAGTGGGCGTACATCCGTCTCGAGGGCCGTAACTTTGGTGACGTCCCTCTCAACATTGAACTCAAGCTCGAGGTGTGGGACTCCCCCAACTCTGCCGGTGTCATCATCGACGCGATTCGATGCGCCAAGCTTGCGCTCGATCGCGGCATCGGAGGCCCTCTCGAAGGACCCTCTGCGTACTTCATGAAGTCGCCGCCACGTCAACTGCGTGATGACGACGCGCGTCGCGCGGTGGAAGATTTCATTCGCGGCGTTCACTGAATGTCTCTTCTGCCCTCACTGACTCGCCGCCGCTGTGCGGCGAGTCAGCACTTGGGCAACCCCCAGAACTGTCGCTGCAAGCAGGGCAAGCACCGCGCCGTAGGCGAATGCCGCCGTTCCGTGCCTCGTGTACCCGTCCCCCACGACGACATCGGCAACGAAGAGCCCAAGGCTCCGCGCTGCTGCCAAGGTGCCAAGTGACCGACCGTGCTGAGCTCGCGGAGAGAGCTCGGCAATGATCGTTGGCTCGAGCGTCTCCACCACGCCTGCTCCAACCCCGAGCAGCGCCACGGCCACAAACGCCACGACGCTCTCGCCATCAACCAATAGAAGCGATCCCAGTGCCGTAAGGCCGTAGCCTCCGAGGGCGAGGAGGCTCAGAGGTCGACCCTCACGAACTCCTACCACGTAGCCTGTCGCGGCGGAGAGCCCAAGGTACGCTGCGTAGGCGCCAAGCCCCGCCCCCACTGAACCTGTGCTTGCCGCGATCGCGAGCACCGGGAAACCAAAGGCAAAGGAGCTTACGCCGTACAACGCTGTCGCACCAAGCACCGTGGCGCGAACCCGCCTCGCGTTATGGCCCCCCTTGGGACGAGATGCGGTCCGGACACCCTCACCTAGGTGGCCTTCCTGCGGGTGGCGGTCGCGAGCGAGCGCGAGAAGGAGGCTCGACGCGGCAAGGGGTAGGGCCGCGAGAGCGAACACGCCCCGTAAACTCACCAAGTTAAGGGTCACAAGCACGACCGCGACCGTCACTGAGGCAAGTCCCCCTCCGACGTCGACGGCGTGCAGAAGTCCGTA
>SIRY01000086.1 GCA_004366215.1 Actinomycetota bacterium
GTGCACCGACACAAGTTCCCTTCGAGCCCCTTGCGGACCCCCGCCTCGTCGATGTCTGGCTGCTCCCGCAGCAGCGAGAGCGACGCCATGACCATGCCAGGAGTGCAGTAGCCACACTGGAGCGCGTGGTGCTCCATGAAGGCAGCCTGCAGCGGGTGAAGCTCGCCGTCGGGACCGGCGAGCCCTTCGATCGTCGTCACCTCATCACCCGCGACCTGCGCAGCGAGCACCGTGCAGCTCTTGACAGACTCGCCATTGACGAGGACCGTGCACGCCCCGCAGGAAGACGTGTCACAGCCGATGTTCGTCCCGGTCAACCCGAGTGCATCTCGCAGGAACGACACGAGGAGCGTCCGCGGCTCGACGTCGGCGCTGCGACGTTGGCCGTTAATGACCATCTCGATGAGCATGTGGCCTCCTTGGGTCAGACCACCGGCGCACTGTGCGCGCACTGACGACCCCGACGCGACCCTACCACAGCTGACACGCGCCGTCACGGATCCCGACCACCTCCCTACCGACGACGTGTCATTACAGGCCGCATGTGGACCGTTGTGCTAAGATCGCATACGGAGGTGCGTATGCTCTTGATCCTCCTCACGGTCGTGCTGGTCGTTGGGCTCGTGGCGATAGCGATGCACGCCGGTCCGCACGGATCCCTCATCTCAGGGGTAGCCGGGCTGCTCATCGGTGTGGCCTTGGCCTGGTCAATGGCCGGCGCCATCGCGTCCGGGCTCGCGTGGACGCTCGGCGCGCTCGTCGCGGTCGTCGGGCTCGTCGTCGGCTTCGTTGGCCTCCGGGGACTCCGGGGGCTCAACGCCCGCGCTGCGCTCGCTACCCCTTCCCAGCTCGCCCTCCTCCTCGGTGCGGAGGGCACCGTCGAGCTCGACCTCGCTCCAGTGGGCGCGGTACGCGTGCGGGGCGAGAGCTGGACCGCCGTCTCAGAGACCGGGGAGCACGTACCCGCCGGGACCACAGTCTTCGTGACCCGGGTCGACGGCCTGCGCCTGTGGGTGCTCGCCGCCCCTGCAGACGAGCGCGGTTCGGATCAGCTACGCCAGAGAGGTCTACCATGACCAGTGACGTCATTCTCGGGATCGCGGCGATCGTGGTGGTGGTCGTCGTGCTCCTCATCGCACGCGGCGTCAGGATCGTACGCGAGTACCAACGCATCGTCGTCTTTCGGCTCGGTCGTGCGATCGGCGTCAAGGGCCCAGGCTTGACGCTCATCAATCCCGTGATTGACCGCTTAAACCTCGTCGACCTTCGCGAGCAGTTTCTCGAGATTCCCCACCAGACGGCTATCACGAAGGACAACGCTCCGATCTCGATCGACTTCATCATGTTCTACAAGGTCGTCAACCCGATCCAGAGCGTCGTCGCCGTACGTGACTTCTCGGGTGCGGCGCTGAACGTCGCTGCAACGACCTTGCGGAGCGTGGTTGGCGACATGTCGCTCGATGACGTGCTGTCGCGACGTGAGGAGATGAACGCATCGCTGCGCGTCAAACTCGACGAGGTGACGGAGCGCTGGGGGGTCAAGGTCTCGAACGTCGAGGTGAGAGAGATCAACCCGCCGCCAGCCGTCCAGGAGGCGATGACACGCCAGATGTCTGCCGAGCGTAGCCGACGCGCTCTCGTCACCGAGTCGGAAGGCCAACGCCAAGCTGCGGTGACCGTCGCCGAGGGGGAGAAGCAGGCTGCAATTCTCGCCGCCGAAGGTCAGAAGCAGGCCGCGATCCTCGCCGCAGAGGCCGACCGCGAAGCTGCGAAGCTTCGGGCTCAAGGCCTCGCCGAAGCGCTCGCGGCGATCATGCCAGAGGCCCGCGAGGCTGACGCACGCACGCTACTGCTGCAGTACCTCGACGCGCTCCGCGAACTCGCGCGCTCGGGCGCCACAACCTACGTGATTCCCGCCGAACTCACGAGCTTCCTCGGCCAGCTCCGCGGTGCGCTCACGAGCGAGCCGAGCGGTGCGCTCATTGAGCATGCCGACGACGCCGCCCGCCTCGGTTAACGGCGCAAGCTAGCATCGACTCCAGCGACCTGCAATCCGCCTGCCGTCACGCGCGCTTTCGAACCCAACTCACGTCGCGCGGGCCCCTCTCTCCCTGTGGCTCACAGCTTCACCGTCGTCGCCCCGCCGCGACCACGCCTCGGGCTGTCGCGCCGGCGCGTCACGAACGCTGGTCACCAGCGTCGCCACGCAAAGAAGCCTCCGATCCTGCGGCGAGGCTGAGGCCTTGCAGTCGTGCCTCAGCCTCTCGCCACGACCATTGCCGTCCTCGGAGGGAACAACGCATCTACGAGGCTGGTCACAGCGCGCTCGCAGCTACGTCTTCGGGATGGGTCTCGCGTCACGCCGAGCCCCGGCGCCTCCAGACCACGAGCGCCGTGCCTCCAGCAGTGAGGAGGAAGCCCGCCGCCGCGACCAGCGAGAACACGATCGAGCTCGGTAGCGTCTCCCCGGTCGGCACGGAGAGGGGCACCGACGAGCCCGCCGTGACGACCGGCAGGGGGCCGCCCGAAGGCGACGGCAGCGGCAGCGTCGATCCACTCGTCGTCGGCACCGGAGGCGATGCGCTCGGGATCGAGGTCGTCACTGGCTTCGACGACACCGGCGTCCCGCCATCGTAGCTGAGCTGCGCGACGTTCGAGATCGAGGGGTCCGCAGGTGCAGTCGGGGACACCGAGACCGGGATCACGATCTGCGCGAGCAGGGTGGCTGGGCTCACCCCGCCGAGCGCCGACGCACTCGGCGTCAACGAGCAGGTGACCGTGAGGGCCGCGCCCATTGAGCACGAGCCACCTGGCGCGATGTCGCTCGACACCTGGGTCAGTACCGGCGCGCCGTAGGTCAGGCCAGGGACGCTCGGAAGCGTGTCAGTGACCTGCAGTGGATCCGCGATCACACCGGAGCCGGTCACGGTGATGACGTAGGAGCCTGAGCTGCCCGGCTGCATCGTCGCCGTGGGGCCACCGCTCGCGTCGTCGTAGACCTTGGTGACGCTCAGGGTCGGCAACGGCGGGATCGAGGTGGTCACGGTGTTGGACCGCGCCGGGGTGCCCACCCTCGGCGTCGCGCTCGCGACGTTCGTCAGCGGGCTCGGGCTCGTGATGCCAAGCGGCACGCTCACAGGGATCGTGACGGTACCAAGGGGCTCGCCGTCGGTCAGGCGCTGCGCGGCCGAGGTCGTGAGCGTGCACGTGACCGTCACCTGCGCGAGGCTGCACGTCCCCGTCGGCGCCGGCGACGGCCCGCTCGCCGGAGTGAACTGTGGCGTGCCGTACTTGAGCCCTGGGTTCGAGGAAACCTGAGGCAGCGGGTCCTTCAGCGTGATGGTGTTCGCCGGATCCCACTGGCCCGCTACGCCATCGACCTGGATCTCGTAGGCCCCGCGAGAGCCAGGAGGCATGGTCGCCGACTGCTGACCTTGCGTGCCTGCCGGAGCGCCTGGACTATCGAGCACAA
>SIRY01000087.1 GCA_004366215.1 Actinomycetota bacterium
GGATTGGTGATGGCTTGGTGTTTTGCCACCTCACCAACGAGGATCTCACCGGTCTTGGCAAACGCCACGACGGAGGGGGTAGTGCGGCCGCCCTCTGCGTTGGGAATGACGACGGGGTCGCCACCCTCGAGGACCGCGACGACTGAGTTCGTGGTGCCAAGATCGATGCCGACTGCCTTTGGCATGGGTGCCCTCCTTGCCTGCATTCAAAGCTTGAGTGAAAGTGTATCAAGTTTTTCTACACTTGCAGCCACAGAAACATTCCGTGTCCCGGGCCACCGTCCTACGCTCGCGAGATGTGTCCGGAGGTGGACCTTGGTAGGCTGGCCACCTGTGGGAACGTTGATCCTCGTCCGTCACGGTCAGAGCACGTGGAACGCTGAGAACCGCTTCACGGGGTGGGTCGACGTTCCGCTCACGGAGCAAGGAGCCGCGGAGGCTCGCCAGAGCGCGCACGCGGTCGCGGCTGAGGGGCTGCGACCTGACGTCGTCGTGACGTCGGTGCTCGAGCGGGCGATCTCGTCTGCGGAGATCATGCTGCACGAACTCGGTCGCGCGTGGCTACCGGTGATTCGTAGCTGGCGCCTCAACGAGCGGCACTACGGCGCACTCCAGGGCCTCAACAAGGCGGAGACCGCGGCGCGCTACGGTGAGGAGCAGGTGCGCCTGTGGCGTCGGAGCTACGACGTGCGACCGCCCGAGACGGACGAAGAGGCCCAGCGAGCGCTCCACGCTGATGAGCGCTACCGCATGCTGCCACGGGCTGCGGTCCCTCGCTCCGAGTCGCTCGCGGACGTGATCGCTCGGGTCCTACCCTTCTACTACGACGTCGTCGTGCCCCTGCTCTGGGACGGCCGCACCGTTCTCGTGGTAGCTCACGGTAACTCGCTGCGAGGGCTCGTGCGGGTCCTGCGCAACCTGAGTGACGACGAGGTCGTGGCGCTCGAGATCGCCAACGGGGAGCCTCTGGTCTTCAGCGTCCCCTAGCCTGCCAGGGTCAGCGTTCGCAAAGGAGGTGGCGTGGGCGCCATCGTGGTGGTCGGCTTGCAGTGGGGCGATGAGGGCAAGGGTAAGATCACCGATCTCCTTGCGAGCCACGCTGCAGCCGTCGTGCGCTACCAAGGAGGCCACAACGCCGGCCACACCATCGTCGTGGGCGGAGCGTCCTTCGCTCTGCAGCTCGTTCCGAGCGGCGTGCTCTATCCCGGGGTCGTGCCGATCATCGGCAACGGGGTGGTCGTCGACCCGCGGGTGCTCATCGATGAGCTCTCAGCCCTCGAAGCTCGCGGTGTCGACACGTCGGCGCTCGTGGTCTCGGGCAACGCGCACCTTGTCATGCCCTACCACCACGAGCTCGATCGGCTCACGGAGCGCTACCTTGGCAAGAGTCAGCTCGGCACGACCAAGCGAGGCATCGGGCCTGCGTACGCGGATAAAGCAGCGCGGATCGGGTTGCGGGTTCAAGACCTCCTCGACGAGAAGATCTTTCGGGCCAAGCTCGACGTCGCGCTCCGGGAGAAGAACCTCGTCCTCGCGAAGGGCTACAACCGTCTCCCCATCGACCCCGAGCGGGTCGTCGCCGACTACCTCGGGACCTACGCGCCCCTCCTCGCTCCACGCATCGTCGACTCCGTCCGACTGATACAGCGGCTCTGGCGTGAGGGGCGCACGATCCTGCTCGAAGGCGCCCAGGCGACGTTCCTCGACCTCGACCACGGTACGTACCCGTTCGTGACGTCCTCGAATCCGACGGCGGGAGGCGCGTGCAGCGGATCGGGTCTTGGTCCGCGGCAGATCGGCGAGGTCATCGGCGTCGCGAAGGCCTACACCACCCGCGTCGGCGCTGGCCCGTTCCCAACCGAGCTGAGCGGCTCGATCGCCGAGACGCTGGTGTCGCGTGGGCACGAGTTCGGCACGAACACCGGTCGGCGACGCCGTACCGGGTGGCTCGACCTCGTGATGCTTCGTCACGCCGTCGAGATCAACTCCGTCAGCGAGGTTGCGCTGACGAAGCTCGATGTGCTCGACCCCCTCGAGGAGATTCGGGTCTGCGTCGCCTACGACGTCGACGGTGAGCGTCTTGAGGAGCTGCCGTACCACCAGTCGGTGCTCCACCGTGCTCGACCCATCTACGAGACGCTCCCAGGGTGGCGACGGTCGATCGCTGCGATCACTCGCGCCGGAGACCTACCTGGACCGGTGCGCCGACTCGTGGAGCTCATCGAGTCGCGCGTCGAGGTCCCCATTCGCTGGGTCGGCGTCGGGCCGAACCGCAGCCAGGTCGTCGAGCTCCAAGGATCGTGATGCGTGTCGTCGTCGTCGGTGCTGGAGCGAGGGAGCACGCGATCGCTGACGGTCTTGCGAGGGAGGGGGCGACCGTCGTCGTGGCGCCGGGCAACGCTGGGATCGCCCGCTCGCTGCCGACGAGCGCGTGCGCACCCGAAGAGATCCCGGCGGACCTCGTCGTCATCGGGCCGGAGGCACCCCTCGTGGCGGGGCACGCCGACGGCCTGCGAGCGCGCGGCTACGCGGTCGTCGGCCCTGGGGTGCAGGGTGCGCGACTCGAGGGGTCGAAGGTCGCGATGAAGCGCCTCGCGGACGCGGCGGGGGTCCCGACCGCGGCGTGGGGCGAGGCGACCACGCCGAACGAGGCGCGCATGCTCCTCGACCGCTTCGGCCCACCCTACGTCATCAAGACAGACGGGCTCGCAGCTGGCAAGGGCGTGCTCGTGACGCACGATCGCGCCGAGGCAGAGCGCGACGTCCTCGCCAAGCTCTCAGGCGAGGCCTTCGGCGAAGCGGGTCGGCGTGTGGTCATCGAGCAGGGTCTCGAGGGGCGCGAGCTGTCGCTGATCTGGCTCGTCAACGAGTGCTCCTACCAGCGCCTGCCGGTTGCACAGGACTACAAGCGGCTCCTCGACGGCGACGACGGTCCCAACACGGGGGGCATGGGAGCTATCGCCCCCGCGCCGTGGGCCGACAACCAGCTCGTCGCTGACGCTGAGGCGCGGGTGCTCGAGCCGCTCCTCGCGGAGCTCGCCCGGCAGCGGGTGAGCTACCGAGGGTTCCTCTACGCCGGTCTCATGGCGACTCGCGAGGGCCTGAGGCTTCTTGAGGTCAACGTGCGCCTCGGCGACCCCGAGGCGCAGGTCATCGTGCCTCTCGTCCGCAGTGGCTTCCTCGACGCGCTCGTAGCCTGCGCGCGTGGCGAGCCGATTACCCCCGTCGCGACGGCGCCGGGCGTGGCCGTCGGCGTCGTCATCGCGACCCGCGGGTATCCGACGAACCCCGTCGGCGGTGACGTCGTCTCGGGTATGGAGCGCGCCGAGGCGCTCGGCGCACGGGTGTACGCCGCAGGGATCACGCAGGGGCGAGCGGGAGAGCTACGAGCCGCGCCCGGGCGGGTTCTGACCCTCGTCGGCCTCGGCGACGACGTCGGTGCAGCGCGACACCTCGCCTACCGCGCCGTCGAGGAGGTGCAGCTCGAGGGGGCTCAGTGGCGGCGCGATGTAGGCTTGGCGAGCGAGTGACGTGCCGCGGTCGAAGGAGTACGCGTGATCCCTCGCTACGAGGACGAGGTCATTGCTCGGCTGTTCTCGGATGAGGCGCGCCTTGGCCGGTGGGTCGACGTCGAGCTCGCGGTCACCGACGCGCTCGCCGAGCTCGGGGAGATCCCCGTCGCGGAAGCCTCGAGGCTCCGTGAGCGAGCACCCCGCGTCGACGCGGCGTTCGTCGCGGCGGTCGAGGCGAGAGAGAAGACGACGAAGCACGACACCGCTGCCTTCGTCGATGTGCTCCAAGCGGCGATCGCTGACCCAGCCGCACGCTGGATCCACTTTGGCCTCACCTCATCCGACGTCGTCGACTCAGCGCTCTCGCTCGCCATCGTCGAGGCGATCGATCGCACCCTCACGCTGTGTCAGGGACTCCTCGAGGCGTTGCGGGCTCAGGCGCTTCGCTACCGGGACCTCGCGTGCCTCGGTCGAACGCACGGCATGGCGGCAGAGCCCACGACGTTTGGTGCCAAGCTCGCGCTGCACTGGCTCACCCTGCGGCGAGCGCGCGAGCGGCTCGAGCGTGCCCGCTCGGTGATCGCAGTGGGCAAGCTCTCAGGAGCGGTAGGGACGTACTCGGCCTCGTCGCCCGAGCTGGAGCGCCGTGCGCTCGCGCGACTTGGCCTGTCGCCGACGCCGGCTACGCAGGTCATCCCTCGTGATCGCCACGCTGAGGTCTTCTGGGCGCTGGCGTCGCTGGGAGCCGCGATCGAGGCGCTCGCGACCGAGCTGCGCCACCTCGCTCGGTCTGAGGTGGGTGAGGTCGCTGAGTCCTTCGAGCCCGGCCAGAAGGGCTCGTCGGCGATGCCTCACAAGCGCAACCCGGTGTTAGCCGAGCGACTGACGGGCTTGTCGAGGCTGCTGCGGTCCTACGTCCAGCCAGCGCTCGAGGACGTCGTCTTGTGGCACGAACGAGACATCTCGCACTCCTCCGTCGAGCGGGTGATCGTGCCAGACGCGTTTCACGTGGCGTGCTACTCGCTCACGGTCGCAACCGAGGTCGTCGCCGGACTCGTCGTCTTTCCTGATGCGATGGCTCGCAACCTCGCCTCAACGCGAGGGCTCGTCTACTCGCAGCAGATCTTGCTCGAGCTCGTGCGCCGCGGCCTCGCTCGCGACGACGCCTACCGCCTCGTCCAGGCTGCTGCGGTGCGCGCACTCGAGGAGCGGCGAGACCTTCGTGAAGTCATCGCCGAGGACGAGCGGGTGCCACTCGGCGCCTCAGAGCTCGCGACGCTGACTGCCCCGGATCGCGTGCTGCGTCACCTCGGTCAGCTCTTTCGACTCCTCGAGGAGGAGCAGTGACCCTCGAGCGTATCGCCGTCGGCAAGGTCCGTGAGACCTGGGTCGATCCCCGACGACCGGATGAGCTCCTGCTCGTCGCGACCGATCGGGTCAGCGCCTTCGACGTCGTCTTCCGCGAGCTCGTACCTGACAAGGGTCGTATCCTGACAGCCGTGAGCGCGAGCAGCTTCTCGCTCCTCGCTGCCCACCTCCCAACCCACCTCCTCCGGGTGGCGACCGACGTGCCCCCGGCCTGGGAGGGTCGAACGCTGCTCGTTCGCCGGCTTCGCATGCTCCCAGTCGAGTGCGTCGTGCGCGGGTGCGTCGTTGGCAGTGCGTGGGAGTCGTACCGACGTGACGGAACGGCCTTTGGGCGTCGGTTGCCCGCGGGGTTGTCCTTTGGTGCCCAACTCGCCGAGCCGATCTTCACGCCGACGACGAAGGCGACGACTGGTCACGACACCCCGCTGAGCGACCGTGAGCTCGGCGAGCTCGTCGGTCGCGCACGCGCAGACGAGCTCGAGGCAGCCTCGCGGGCCGTCTTTGCGCAGCTTCGGTCGTGGTTCGCGAGCCACGGCTTGACGCTCGTCGACGCGAAGTTCGAGTTCGGGCTCGACGCGGGCGCGCTCGTCCTCGCAGACGAGGTTGCGACTCCTGATGCTGCCCGCATCGTCGTCGGTGACCTTGGCACCCATCCGCGGTGGCTCGACAAGCAGGTGCTTCGCGACTGGCTCGTCGAGCGAGGATTTCGGGGCGTGGGTGAGCCACCAGCGCTCACCGCAGCGATCGTCGCTGAACTCCGCTCGCGCTACGTCGAGGTCTACGAGCGCCTCAGCGGGCAGGCGTTCTCCCGGTGGCCTGGCGTTGGCTCTACGCCCTACGGAGGGGAGGAACGCCTATGAGCAGCGGCGTGTGGTCGGCGCTCGTGGTGGTCGAACCGCGAGCCGGCATCGCGGATCCAGAGGGTCGGGCGATCACCGATGCGGCTCGCCACCTCAGTCTTGCGGAGGATGCGACCGTCGTCGCTGGGCGTGCGTTTCGCCTGCGCCTTCGTGCGGCGACGCGCGACGAGGCGCTCCGTCAGGTCGGCGCGCTCGCCGAGCGCCTGCTCGCCAACCCTGTGATCCAGTCGTGGCGCATCGTCGAGCTCGAGGGTGTGAGCGCACCAGAGGAGCCGTCGCGGTGAGCATCGCGGTCGTCGTGTTCCCGGGCACGAACTGCGAGCACGACGTCGTGGGCGCCTACGCCGAGCTGGGGCTGAGGGCCACTCTCGTGCACCACCGCGAGACCGATCTGCGCTGGGCGGAGGCGATCGTGCTGCCTGGCGGCTTCTCCTACGGCGACTACTTGCGTCCCGGCGCGATCGCCCGCTTCGCTCCGGTCATGCGAGCCGTCGTCGAGGCGGCCGAGCGCGGCGCTGCGGTACTTGGCATCTGCAACGGCTTCCAGGTGCTGTGCGAGGCAGGGCTCCTGCCGGGAGCGCTCCAGAAGAACGCCGGACTTCGGTTCCTGTGCGAGTCGGTCGATGTCGAGGTCGTGAGCGACGGCTCGGTGCTGACGCAGCACATGCAGGTTGGGGAGCGCTTCGAGTTGCCGATCAACCACTTCGAGGGCAACTACACCGTCGATGAGGCGACGCTACGACTCCTCGAGGAGCAGGGCAGGGTCGTGCTTCGCTACGTCGAGAACCCGAACGGCTCGATGCACGCGATCGCGGGCGTCTGCGACCCGACCGGGCGCGTCGTTGGGCTCATGCCCCACCCCGAACGAGCAGGCGGTGCCTTCGGCTTGAGCGAGCCTGCTCAGCGGCTGCTGCTCGGGCTCGTTGGCTAGGCAGAGGCGGTGACGGGCTCGGTGGAGCTACCCTCCTCATCGAGGTCGATCGCGTCGCCGAGCACGACGAGGGTGGGTCGGGACGCCGCAGCGAGCGCTCCAACGCGTCGGGCGAGCCAGCCGCGCTGCGTTGCCCACGCCTCGAGCGCCTCGGGGCGCTCGGTCGCGACGAGGTATCGGGATGGGTGCTCGCCGACGAGCCGGAGGGCGTCGAGCTCGTGGAGGACGGCGCTGCAGCGAGCCCGCCTCGCGAGCATCGCAGCGGAGCGGACGAGGCCGCCTGCTGCGACGTTGGTGACGGCGCTGACGGCGTTCTCGCGCACCAGTTCGGCCACGTCGTCGGCGAGCCGTGCGTGGTGCTGCCAGTCCACGGGCGCGAGGGAGCCTCCTTCGTAGCCAAGGAGGGTGCCGAACCGAGATCCGGCACAACCTGGCTCTGCAGTTGGGCTCGCGAGCTCGACGAGCGCGCCGGCAGCTCGGTGCGGGGCGGGTACCGGCGAGGTCGGTGTGGGGCGGTCTCCGAGGAGAGCGACCACCGGCGTTGGGTCGATGTCGACGCCCTGGGCCTCGTTGTAGAGCGACACGTTGCCCCCGACCACCGGAATCCCGAGGGCTTCGGCAGCAGCAGCGATCCCCTCGATCGCTTCGTGGAGCTGCCAGACGACCTCGGGGTGCTCGGGGTTGCCGAAGTTGAGGCAGTCGACGAGGGCGCGAGGTTGCGCGCCGACGCAGGCGATGTTGGCGACCGCCTCAGCGACGAGCCACTCGCTGCCACGGCGCGGATCGGTCCTCGTCCACCGGTTGTTGCCGTCGACGGTGAGCGCGATGGCTCGATCCGTGTCGCCGACCTCGGGCGAGCGGAGCTGGAGCAGTGCAGCGTCGGCTCCCGGCTCGAGCAGGCTCGTTCGAAAGAGCATGTGATCGTAGCGACGCCAGACCTGAGCCGGATCGATCGGTTCACGGACGAGGGGCCGCACCCACGCTCGAAGGTCACTCGGCAGCTCGCATCGGCGCCGACGACGCGCTTCACGATCGGCGGGCGGCGCCTCGGCGCGGCGGTACCTGGGAGCGTCCTCCGCGAGGAGGCGCGCTGGGATGGCGGCGACGAGCGTGCCCCCACGGCGGTCGAAGGCTCGCAGCACGCCGACGCCGTCGTCATCGCGGGGCCGCACGACGCCGATCGTGCTGACCTCGACCTCGAAGCGTCGGCAGACCTCGTGGACGCGCGCGAGGTGCTCTGGACGGACCACCGTGAGCATCCGCTCCTGCGACTCGGAGCAGAGGATCTCCATCGGCGTCATGCCAGGCTCTCGACGCGGCACCGCGTCGAGGTAGAGGTCCATGCCGACGTTGCCGGCCGAGGCAAGCTCAGAGGTTGCGCACGTCAAGCCGGCTCCACCGAGGTCCTGGATGCCAGTGACGAGTCCTTCGCCGATGAGCCGGAGGCACGCTTCGATGAGTTTCTTCTCCTCGAACGGGTCCCCTACCTGCACGCTGGGTCGCTTGGTGTCGCTCGACTCATCGAAGCCGGCAGACGCGAGTACCGAGACGCCACCGATCCCGTCGCGTCCGGTCGGAGCTCCGAGGAGGACGACGAGGTTGCCGACACCCTCAGCCCGGGCTCGAACAAGCTGCTCGATAGGAGCGACGCCGACCGCGACGACGTTGACGAGGGGATTGGCGCGGTAGCACTCGTCGACGTGAACCTCGCCAGCCATGGTCGGGACGCCGACCGCGTTGCCGTAGTGCGAGATGCCGCCGATGACGCCGTCAGCAACCCACCTGCTTCGCGGGTCATCTTGTGGTCCAAACCAGAGAGAATCGAGCAGTGCGATGGGGCGCGCGCCGACGGTGAAGATATCCCGGAGGATCCCACCAACGCCAGTCGCCGCCCCCTGATGAGGCTCGATCGCACTCGGATGGTTGTGGCTCTCAATCCGAATAGCGACCGCGACCCTGTCCGTCAGCGCCACAACACCAGCGTTCTCTCCCGGCCCCATAAGGACGTGCTGGCCTCGAGATGGCAGTCGGCTCAGGAGGACGCGAGACGATTTGTACGAAGCGTGCTCTGACCACATGACCGAGAACATGGCGAGCTCGGTATCGTTTGGTTCGCGGCCGAGCAACTCGACGATCCGCGCGTACTCTTCGTCGGTCAGTCCGAGTACCCGATGGCGGTGGGCATCCATGAGAGTCAGCCTACTCGTGCTACCTCTCGCGCTGGTAGCGGCGCTTCGACCTCGTGCTGTGGTCGCACACGCTTGGGACAGGCCACTGCCACGGCAGATCATGACCTCGATGAGCTCGGGGAGCGTGACT
>SIRY01000088.1 GCA_004366215.1 Actinomycetota bacterium
AACCATTCAGCAGGCGCTCGCAGGCGCCCACGCGCAGCTCGAGCACCTCTTTAGT
The DNA here is from genome assembly GCA_004366215.1 of Actinomycetota bacterium. Lineage (GTDB taxonomy): Bacteria > Actinomycetota > Acidimicrobiia > Acidimicrobiales > Acidimicrobiaceae > Acidimicrobium. Next base: position 56 of record SIRY01000088.1, read on the forward strand.
CAGTATCGCATTCCGTTGAACCCTCACCAGGTCTGGAACCACATGGGCATGACGTTCCAGATCGGTCAGAACAACGTCGCGGGCCAACGCGTGTCGCTGACGCAAGCCGACACGCTCGCGCTGTGGGCACGCTCGGTCGCCATCGGCCGCGTCTCGATCTGGTCGCTCAACCGCGACGCACCGTGCCCGGTGACCCTTGCGAACGAGCCGGTGTACTCAAACCTGTGCTCTGATGCTCAGAGCGTGCCGCTCGCCTACTCGCGTGCCATCGAACAGGTCTTACCCGCGTCCGTGACGCGACCTCGAGGCCTCATCGAGATCACGACGCCTGCGAGCACGAACCCCGCGAACGCACCGTTCCCACTGTGGAACCCGGCATTCCCGTACCCCGCCGGCTACAAGGTCGTCTGGAACGGCTACATCTACGAAGCTAAGTGGTACAACCAGGGTCAGCAGCCGAGCCAGACGCTTGAATACTCGTACCAAACTCCGTGGGAACTGCTCGGTCCGGTCTTGCCGACGGACCACGCTCCGACGCTCCCTACGCTGCCGCCCGGAGCCGATCCGACCTGGGAACCGACGGTGGCTTACCAACCAGGGGACGTCGTCGAGTTCCAGGGTCTGCCGTACCAGGCCAAGTGGGCGAACGAGGCGCAGAGCCCCGCCTCTGCGATGGTCAACCCCGTCATCTCGCCGTGGCAGCCCCTCTGGAACTACCCGGGCGAGCCACCGATCGCTGGAGCGAACTAGGGACGTCACACCTCGCGGACCACGCAGCGACCCTAGAGACCTCCACCAAAGAGCCTCGTGACGCTCGCGAGCCCATGCAGCGAGGCGATCATCGCGGTCAGGAACACGACGCCGATCGCGACGATGCCTGGAAGGAAGACCAGCGACGCGACACGCACCCGTCGGTGGACAGCGACGACGGTCGCGTCGAAGAGCGCTTGATACGCATCTCGAATGGCGACGTCGAGCGTCTCAGACACCGGACGACCGGAGAGAATCGACTGCTCGAGGTAGGAGCCAAGCTGAGCGACGCGTGGAACTCCGTAGGTGGCACCGAAGCGACTCAGTACGGCTCCGATGTTGTAGTCGTTGCGCTGTGAGCCTTGAATCCAGGACTCGACGTCGCGCGCTCCGGCCTCGCTCATGGCGTCAGCAAACTCGCTGATCGCAAGGAGCGCTTCCGTCGCCGACGCGCCCCCCTGGACGTAGATACGAACGAGGAGTGCGAGGTTCGCCAGTGAGTCGTCGATTTGCTGGCGAGCGAGGCGTGCCTCGGTGTGCACCTGCCACACCAGTAGCACCCTCGCGCACCACCACGCGAGCGACACCGCGACCGCCGTCGCGAGCGCGAGGACGATCGCGCTGAGGTGCTTGACGACAACAGCCGACGTCAAGACGCCGACCACGATGAGTCCGACGAGCACGAGCCAGAGCTGCTGCAGGCGGACCACCGCGTCGTCGACGGTCCAGTTTGCGATCCAGAGCCACGCGTCGAACTCTGACTGCCGCTCTCGCACCAAGCTGACGATGCGACGGGCAAGCGGCACGCGAGCCTGGCTCACGTAGCCGGGAAGCGCCGCAGCGTAGCGCCGTAGGACGACGACGCTCCGAGTCGCGACGAGTGCGAGGCCGAGACCGAGAACTGCAGCGACGATGCCGACGCCCACCAACGACAGGAGCCACACCGACGACACACGACCTCCTCACAGGTAACGAAGCTTGAACGTAAAGTCGCGGCGTAACGACAGAGCCCAGAGCAGCTGCGCGCCGATGCCGGCGAGCGCGGTCACCTGAGCGAGGATGGAGAGGCCGAGGTCTGAGGCGAGCGGACCACCCAACGCGATGAGCGTCACGTACACCGTGCCCACCGTGATGACGGTGATCAGCCGAGCCTCGCCGAGCGCAGCGACGAGCTCTGAGACGACGAGTCCACGGTACGCCTGCACCTGCTGGAGCAGGATGTCACCCAAGAGGTCCAGCTGGCTTGCGACCCGAAGATTCGTGGCCCGCAGAGCTAAGTACACGAGGAGGTCTGTTGCGTGGATGAACGGGTTAGTCGTTGAGCCGACGAGCCGGCGCAGCGCGACCCGCGCCTCGACTTCTCGAGCCGACGGATCGGCCATAACTCGGTAGTCGCTCCGTCGGAGTTGCGTGAAGCGCCCTCCAGGCTGCGACGAAAGTGCGAGCTCGAGTGCCGTCGATACCGAGACGCCCCCAGCGAGCAGCCCCGCGCGAAAGTCGACGATGAACTGGAGCATTGATGACAGCTCCTCGATGGCGTCTTGGAGAGCAGGGGTGAGAAACAGATCGCCCGAGACGTAGCCGATCGCGATCGAGGGCACCACGAGGAGCCACGCGTGCGCGATCGCCGCAGCCCCCGCGACGACCGCACCGAGCGCAACCCGAAAATCGACGCGAAACGGGTGCATCGTCGCGAGCGCGAGTGCGATGCCCGATCGACGACGCCGCGCACGACGACGCTCCGCGGTTGCGCGGGGTGGTGCCCCTGAGGGTACGACCGCGGCTGTCAGTGCGGTCGCGAACCCCACGACCCCTAACGCGAGAAACGCCCCCACGACGAGGACGAGCCGCGTGCTCATCGAGCGAGCTCCACGAGCGGGCGGGACGAGCCAGCGAGCATGAGGTCGAATGCCCGCTGGAGGGGACCAGCCTTCGAGGGTGCTCGGCCGAGGAGCGCTGGATCAAGCGCGATGACCTCGACGCTGCTACGTGCCCTCAGGACGAAGCGTACGACCTCGACGAGATGGGCACGGCGCCGGCGCTGAGGAGCGATCGCGAGCACCCAGAGCCGCGCCTGAGGAAACGCGCGCTCGAAGTACGAGAGTGAAGCGACCGCGACCGCCCGCTCACTCGCCACGAGGACGAGGTCGCGCGCGCTTGCTGCCCACACCGCTTGACCGATGAGCCCCGGTACAACCCAACCGGCGTCGACAACGACGGTCATCGGTCCAAGTGCCTCAGACTGCTCGAGCTGCACGGCGAGGCTCACGAGCGCCGGCCCGAGCTCAAGCGCTCGCTCTGCAGCCTGGGCCGCCTCGAGTGGCGCGCGCACCACCGGTGTGAGCTCCCGACGAGCAAGATCGCTCGGCACGAGCGGACGCCCGCTTGCAAGGTCGCTGACCGATCCAACGACGGTCTCGAGCGGAACCCGCACTCGTCGAGCTCCGTCTTGACGACTACCGAGCCCAGCGTAGATGCGGTCGAGAGTAGGTGTTCGCTTGGTCAAGGGTGCTCCCGCGTGCGACCAGGTCGAGCCACTGAGGCCTAGCTCGACGAGCAGTCGCGGTCCTCGGGCCGCTCGTGTCAACCCAGCTGCGATCTGCTTGCGCCCAACGCGAGCGTCGAGCCCGAACACGACTAGCACCGCTCATCCCACCGGTACAGGGTGCGCCCCAGGGTAGGAGAACACCACCACGCTCTGCGTGCTCGTCGCCGCTGCGGCTGCCGCCGCGACCTCGCTCGGGGGCAGCGCGACCTCGAGGCCGATCGAGCCTTGAGCGCCGCCGTTGGAAGCGTGCGTGACAGACAGCACCGTGACGCCTGTGGCGACGGGAATGTCTTGAGGCACCGACCGGGTAGCTTGCGAGAACGACTGCGGGGCTGGAACCAGGATGTCAACGACAGAGCCCGCCGCGATGTTCGGTGGTACGACCTGAGGTGTGAAGTAGAGGACGCGCTCGCCTGAAGGAGGGCGTCGAGCGAGTTCGTGAACCT
>ML178759.1:0-2185 GCA_004366215.1 Actinomycetota bacterium
GCCCGCCGGGCGGGGCCAGGCGCTCGGGGCGATGGTGAGGGCGCTCACGAGCCGGTCACGGAGCGCACGGATCCGCTCTCGCTCAGGGCGTCCGAGGATCTGAGCGTCGCGCCCGGCCTCACCGACGAGGGCGTCGATCCACAGATCCTCGGTGTCGAGGGGCAACACCCGGCAGCCTGCGGCGATCCACGTGCGCACGGCGAGCTCGAGGACGGCGCCGATGGCGAGCGGCACGGTCCACTCGCGCGCTCCCTGACCCTCCCAGAGCGCTCGCCCGTAGCGCCCGCACGCCAAGAGGGCCTCGACGTGCGCCTTCGTCAGGGTCGCCGGGCGCTCGAGCGGGAGCGATGCTGCTCGGCCGGCGAGGCGCCCTCGAATCGCCTCGATGAGCGAGCGCGGCGGCGGGGTCGACACCCGCGCCAGCGCGCGCGCGAGGTCCTTCGCCCCTCGGCCGAGCTGCGTCGTCACGAGCCGACCCTCACGCTGGCACCTCTGCGGCGGTGCTCACGGTCGCGTCGTCGAGCGCACCGGCAAGGAAGGCCTCCGCAACCGCTCCCGTCGTGTCACGGAGGCTCGGTGCGAGCGACCGTGCGACCAGGGAGCCACGACGTGAGGTCGCCCAGGCAAGCAAGGCCAGGCGCCGCAGCATGATGCTCGGCCAGACGGCAGCACGCTCGGCCGGTGTGAGCGGTCGCACCGACTCGTAGCCCTCCAGCCACGCTACCACCGCTTCGACGATGTTGGGCTCGTGCTCGTGGAAGCTCACCGAGCCTGCCAGGTCGAGCATCGTCGTGCCCCACCCCGCATCGTCGAAGTCGATCACGGTGAGCTCCCCGCTGGCCGTTCGCACGACGTTGGCAGGGCGTAGGTCGGAGTGAATGGGCAGCTCCGAGAGGGCGAGCCGGCCGAGTCGCGCTCCTGCGTGGCGGGCAGCGCTCGCGAGGAGGCGGCGCAGCTCGGGCTCCGTGACGGCGTCGAGCGAACCCCAGTGCGCCTCTGGTCCCACGAGCGTCGACGGTGTCCACCGCCAACGAGTCCACCACGGCGGGGGCCGCCAGCGACGCGCCTGCGCGTGCAGCCGCGCAGCGAGCGCACCGAGGGAGCGCTGCGTGTTCGTCTCGAGCGCCTCTGGCAGGGTCGACCCGACGATCCAGTGGAACGCGACGACGAACCAGCCCTCACCGAGCTCGACGACGGCGTCCTCGGGCGACCGCGCGGTCGCCGGGAGGAGGGGTTCGAGCACCGGCAGACCCTCGTGCCGCAGGGCCGTGATCCAGGCAAGCTCGCTCAGAAGCGCCCCGCGCGATCGGCTACCGGGGCGTACGAGGCGTAGGGATGCGACGCCGACGCCGTCGAGGCTCGCTCGGAGCACGATGTTCTCAGAGATGCTGGCGACGCTGAGCGCTGTTCGGGACGGATCGAGGTCGAATCGCTTGAGCACCGAGGAGGCGCGTTCGAGGGCGCGGGCCGTGGGTTCCTCCACGAACGAGACGCTACCAGCGAGGCCTACACTTGGCCCACCATGCGACCGATGATCTACCGCCGCACGGCGCTCGTAGGCGTCGTCGCGCTCGCAGCGGCGAGCCTTGCTGGCTGTGGAGGCGATGGAGCGAGTACTCGGGCGCACCCAGCGCCGCCGGCGACGCACCCGCTCGCTCCGAAGCCCGTCCTCGTACCCGCGACGACGGTCGCACCCGTGTCCGACCCTGGCGCGCTGCCTCAGACGGCGACGCTCCCATCGCCCGACGACCCCTCCTTCAGGGCTCGCATCAGCGCGCTCTGGGCCGGCGTCGTCGCCGACGACCCGGTCGAGGCGCTCGAGGCGTTCTTTCCGCTCTCGGCCTACCTGCAGGTCAAGGCTCTCAGCGATGACGGGACCGACTGGGCTGTGCGACTCGTCGCCCACTTCGTGCTCGACGTCGAAGCCGCACACTCCTACATCGCATCCCAAGGTGGCCAGCCCACGTTCGTGGGCGTCGAGGTGCCGATGGTGGACGCCAACTGGGTGCCTCCCGGGGTGTGCTACAACCGCCTCGGCTACTGGCACGTCCCCGGCTCACGGCTCGTCTACCGCATCGGGACGTCGACGTACTCGATCGGCATCGTCTCGCTCATCTCCTGGCGCGGGCAGTGGTACGTCGTGCACTTCGGCGCCATCTCACGCCCGCTCGACCAGGGCTACGTC
>ML178759.1:2195-4023 GCA_004366215.1 Actinomycetota bacterium
GCAGCTTCGGCCCTCCTGGTGGCTGCTAGGGAGCCACTACCCTTGCCAGAGACGAGGGAGGTCGCGGCGTTGGCGTGGATGGTGGCGAGTGCGAACGGCGCAGCGGGGATCGACGCGGTGTTCGAGCGGTTCTGCGCTGGCGAGCTCGACGTCCTCGACGCCGTGGAGCGTGCTGCGTGGGTCGTCGAGGATGATCCAGAGGATCACTCAGTCGGTGCTGGAGGGGTCCCGAACCTCTTCGGAGCGGTGGAGCTCGACGCGTCGATCATGGACGGCGTGACGCTGCGAGCCGGGGCGGTGGCGGGCCTACGAGGGTTCCGTCATCCGATCAGCGTCGCTCGCGCGGTGATGGAGCGCACGCCCCACGTGCTCCTCGTCGGCGAAGGCGCAGCCACGTTCGCCCGAGTGATCGGTGCAGAGCCGGCCGTGCTCGAGACGCAGGCGTCGCTCCAGGCGTGGCAGCGAGCGATCGCCTCCCTCGAGGCGCAGGAGCTTCGAGACCCGCTCACGATGGTCCGTGCGCTGACGCACGACCCGGAACGGGCCGTCGGCACGGTGAACTTCCTCGCCCTCGACGACGAGGGACGCATGGCGAGCGCGGTCTCAACGAGTGGCTGGGCGCTCAAGTGGCCGGGTCGGGCGGGCGACAGCCCCGTCATCGGCGCAGGCAACTACTGCGACGCGACCGTGGGTGCCGCGGCGTGTACCGGCTTTGGCGAGCTGTCGCTGCGGACGCAGCTCGCAGCTCGCTGCGTCGACCTGCTCGCGGCGGGGGCCGACCCGTCGGAGGCGGCCTCACGGGCGATCGGCCTCCTGCGGCGCCTCGACGCTCCTTCGAGCGAGCGCATCATGCACATCGTCGTCCTGCGAGCCGACGGCCAGCACGGCGCCGCGTCGACACGTGCGGGGACGCGCTACGCGTGGCGGGACACCTCGGTACCTCGCGCGGTGCTCGCTCCCCGAGTTGTCGTGGCACTCGATGGGCCGGCCTAAGTCGCTGCCCAGCAGCGCTAGGTTGCCAACCGTGCTGCTCACGAGAGGGGGCAGGTGAGCTCGCAGGAGTGGCACGTCCTCGAGGAGTCGCAGGCGTGGTGGCCTGCGACTGCGGTAGTTCGCGGGCCGGTTCCAGACGACGAGCGAGTCGAGGTCACGCTGGTTCTCGCCCCAGGGGCGCCGCTCGAGCCCGTCGACGGCGTCGTGCGCTCGCGCGCGGAGCTCGCGCGGTGGCGCCGTCCGCACGAGGGAGTGCTCGAGGCTGTCGCGCGGTTCGCCGCACGAGCTGGGCTCGAGGTCATCGTCGCGGACGCGGCGCTTCGTCGGGTCGTGCTCGCGGGCTCTGCGCGACGCGTCGGGGCGACCTTTGACGTACGGCTCGTCCACTACGACGTCGCTGGGCGACGCTACCGCTCCTACGAGGGGCTCCTCAGACTCCCCAGCGCGCTCGCTCCACACGTCCTTGCGGTGCTCGGCCTCGAGACGCGGCCCTACGCGAGGCCCCATCTTCGCCGATCCCTCGCCCCGACGCGCCCCACGACGGCGCTCACCGTCGCCGCTGCCTACGGATTTCCCACCTCCTACGACGGAGCATCAACGACGATCGGCGTCGTGGAGCTCGGAGGCGTGTGGCACGAGGCTGATCTTGCGAGCTACTGCGCTCAGTTCGGTCTGTCGGTGCCGGATGTGAGCGTGGTGAGCGTTGACGGCGCGCCGACGAGCGACCCGAGTGGACCTGACGCTGAGGTGATGCTCGACCTCGAGGTCGCGACCACGGCGGCCAACGGCGCACGGCTCGTGCTCTACGTCGCTCCGAATACGGACGCTGGCTTCT
>SIRY01000091.1 GCA_004366215.1 Actinomycetota bacterium
TGCGCTGGGAGACGACGCCGCGCCGATCGCTCGAATCCTCGCCTCCCCTGATGGTGTGCTCGACGATGCAGAGCACGCGTGGCTCGAGCGAGTGGTCTGACTCGTCGACGAGCATCGCGCCGCGGCCAGCGTCCAGGAGGTTTCGGTGAGCGTGCGCTCGATGAGCGCGTCGACGAGTGGGTGTCCTGGGGCGAGCAGGGATGCGAGACGACCGCTGCCGTCGCTCACACGCGCTCGCGTTCGAAGCAGACGCGCTCGTAGGCGGCTGGCAGGCTCCGACCTCGTGCGACGGCGGTGGCGCGTAGCGGCGCCGGGACCCGCAGGATCTCGTAGCGCCCCGACTCTCGCTCGCGGAGTTCGCCCCCGAAGCGCTCGAGCGCTCGTGCTACGAAGGCGTGAACGTAGTGGGGCTGGAGACGCCTCGCGTAGGCCTCGTCGAGGCGCTCGCGTAGTCGGTCAACCTCAGTCGGGCTCAGGCCACTCGAGGCGAGCAGGCGCCGCTCGCTCGCTCGGCGGCGGCGCGAGCGAGCGCAGCGTCGACGCGCTCAGTGATCGTGGCACGCACGGCCGCCGTGTCGCCTTCTCGGAGCGCCGTGAGGATGAGGTCTCGCAGCTGCCTGCCCGAGAGCGCCTCGCCGAGGACGTCGAACACCCGTCCCTTGAGCGCTCGGCGTTGGACCTCGAGCGTGCGTAGGAGCGTGAGGTGGACGAGGGCCTCGCGGGTGTCAGCCGCGACGAGGTTCCACAGGTAGCACACCTGCTCCTGACCGATGCGGTGCACTCGGCCAAAGCGCTGCTCGATGCGGCTCGGGTTCCAGGGGAGGTCGTAGTTGATGACGAGGTGCGCGCACTGGAGGTTGATACCTTCGCCGGCAGCGTCGGTCGCGACGAGGACCGTGCATGCGGGGTCCTCGCTGAAGGTCTGCTGCGCGCGCAGTCGCTCGCGCCGGCTCATGCGGCCGTGGATGTAGACGACTCGGTCGGGGTCGCCGAGCAGGGTCGAGAGCCGCTCGTGGAGGTAGGCGAGCGTGTCGCGGTGCTCGGTGAAGATCACGAGCTTGTGGCGTTCCCCGCTCGCGCGAAAGAAGGTCGGCGTGTCCTCGACGAGCTGGCGAAGCTGCTGCCACTTCGTGTCTGTACGAGCCTCGACCACGCGACGCGCGAGCGCTTCGAGCTCTCGGAGCGTCTCGAGCTCCCGCCTGAGCTCGTCGATGGTGGTCGCGCTCGAGGCGGCGTCGAGGAGGGTCTCCTCGAGCTCCTCCTGCTCGCCAGGGTCGATCTCGTCCTCGTCGACGCCCTCGATGAGCGCTGGATCCTCGGCTTCGATCGAGCCCCACCACGGCGCCTCGGCGAGGTCGACGTTGGCGGCGTGCTCGCGAACGAGTTGGTCGTAGCGCTCCTCGAGCCGCTCGCGCCGGCGCGTGAGCGCCGCCGCGCTGGCAGCCGGCGAGGAGGCCAGGCGCCGCTGGAGCACGGTGAGCGCGAAGCCGACCACGGCTCGCCTGCCCTCGCGGAGGCGCTCAGCGCGGTTCATCTCCTCGACGACGTAGGTGGTCACCGCGTCGTAGACGACGCGCTCGAGGCTCGAGAGCTGGTAGGTGACGGTCGAGGCGCGCCGCTCTGGAAAGAGCGGCTTGCCATCGAAGCGAACGAGCAGCTCCTTTGGCATCCGGCGCATGAGGTCGCCGCAGTCGAGCTGCTCGGTCGTACTCCGGGGCCGCCCGGCGAAGCGATCAGGGTCGAGGAGCGACATGAAGAGGTAGAAGTCTTCCGGCTTGCCGTTGTGGGGCGTCGCGGTGAGGAGGAGGAAGTGGCGGGCGTTCGCCGCGAGCCGCTTGCCGAGCTTGTAGCGCTTGCTCTCTCGGGGTTCGTCGCCGACGAAGTGGGCGCTCATGCGGTGAGCCTCGTCGACGACGACGAGATCCCAGTCGACTGCGAGGAGACGTTGCGCGATGCCGTCGTTGCGAGCGAGCTGGTCCATGCGGGCGAGCAGGAGGAGCGGCTCTCGAGCACGTGCGGTCACGCTGTCACCTGGGTCAGCGCCTGAGGGGAGCATCTCGAAGGGGAGGTCGAACTTCTCGGCGAGCTCATCGTGCCACTGGGTGAGGAGTCCACCTGGCACGACGATGAGGCAGCGCTCGACGTCAGCTCTGATGAGCAGCTCCTTGATGAGTAGACCCGTCATGATCGTCTTGCCAGCGCCGGGGTCGTCGGCGAGGAGGAACCGAAGCGGCTGGCGGGGCAGCATCTCCCCGTAGACCGCCTCGATCTTGTGAGGCAGAGGGCTGACCTGCGCGACGGCGAGCGCGAGGAACGGATCGAGCAGGTGAGCGCGCTGGAGCCGCGTCGCCTCGGCCGCGAGCTCGAACTCCGAGGCGGGCGCGTCGAAGCGCATCGGCTCGCTCGGCGCGGTGATCGTGAGCTGAGCCTCGTCGGATCGATACAGCTGTCGGCGGTCGGTGTGGCCCGCAGGGTCCCGGTAGGTGAGCTCGATGACCTCCGTCCCGAGCCACGTGACCCCGACCACCTCGACCGGGGTGCCGACACGACGCCCGCGAGCCGAACCCCTGGGTGGATCGCCTCGAGGGGGGGTGGTCACTGGCTGCTCCTCATCGTCGCCCGCGAGGGCGCACGCTGAGACGCGCACCTCCGCCCACCGAGGTGATCTGGGTGGCTGGGTGCGCGCTCCGATACCGCCTGCGAGCGAACGCACCTGCCCTGGACCCGCACGGCGCGCCACGGTAGTGAGCCCAAGGGGCGTTGGCACCCGACCCCACCAGGACTGTCGTGTCGGAGGGGGGACTTGAACCCCCACGACCTTGCGGTCACTAGGCCCTCAACCTAGCGCGTCTACCTATTCCGCCACTCCGACTCACTCCGTCACGCCGACCTACTGTGCCACGCCGGCGAGCGCGCCGCGGCCCATCGCGAGCCGAGCGCGAGCTCTTGATGATAGCACCGGTTCCGGCGCTCCTGCGCTGTGAGGGCTAACCGAGCTCGGGTAGCATGGCGCCGTATGCAGTCGCTGCAACGGCAGCGTGAGGTGATGGAGGTCTTCGATGGCACTCCTTGAGGTACGCAACCTCACGACGCGGATCCGCCTGCGCAAGGGCGAGGTCCGTGCGGTCGATGGGGTGAGCCTGTCGCTCGAGCCGGGCTCGACGCTCGGGATCGTCGGTGAGTCAGGCTCCGGCAAGACGATGCTCGGCATGTCGATCCTCGGGCTGCTCCCACACGGCGGCTACATCAAAGAGGGCGAGATCCTCTTCGATGGCGTGAACCTCGCCACGCTCTCGCCCAAGGAGCAGCGCGAGTTTCGCGGGGGCAAGATCGGCATCGTCTTCCAGGACCCGATGACCTCCCTCAACCCGTGCATGACCGTCGGCGACCAGATCATCGACGAGGTGCGGCTCCACCTCGGCTACTCGAAGGACAAGGCGATCGAGCGCGCGATCGAGGTGCTCGCGCTCGTCGGTATGCCGAACCCGAAGGAGCGGCTCGAGTACTACCCACACCAGCTCTCCGGCGGTCTCCGCCAGCGTGTCATGATCGCGATCGCGCTCGCTTGCGACCCAAAGCTCGTCATCCTCGATGAGCCCACGACCGCACTCGACGTGACGATCCAGGCCCAGATCCTCGAGCTGCTCGACGACCTCAAGGCCAAGCTCGGCATGGCGATGATGCTCATCACGCACGACATGGGTGTCATCGCGGGGCGCGCAGACGACGTCATCGTCATGTACGCGGGCCAGATCGTGGAGCACGCCGAAGCCCGGGAGCTCTTCGCCGAGACCTACCACCCCTACACCGAGGCGCTGCTGGCGTCGATTCCCCCGCTCTCGGGAGAGCAGCCGGAGCGGCTCTACTCCATCCCAGGCATTCCACCCGACCTCACGCGTGAGCTCATTGGGTGCCGGTTCGCACCCCGCTGCCGCTACGCCCAGGAGCGCTGTCGCGAGGAGGCTCCGCCCTACGCCCAGCCCGAGGGCTACCGGCACCCCTTCGCGTGCTTCTACCCGGTCGGAGCGCCAGAGCGAGTGGCGATCACGCTCCGGCGCCGGCGCGACGACGAGGTCAAGGCGAGTGGCGAGGTGCTCGTCGAGCTCGATCACGTCTCAAAGGAGTACCCGGTCACGCGCGGCGCCGTCGTGCAGCGCAAGATCGGCTCGCTCAAGGCGGTCACCGACGTCTCGCTCACGGTCTACGCCGGCGAGACCCTCGGTCTCGTCGGGGAGTCGGGGTGCGGCAAGTCGACGACCGGACAGCTCGTCGTCGGGCTCGAGCGACCGACGGCGGGCGACGTTCGCTTCGCGGGCCGCTCCATCGTGACAGATCGCGCCTACCTGCGACAGGTGCGCAAGGACCTCCAGCTCATGTTCCAAGACCCCTACGCGTCGCTCGATCCGCGCATGCGGGTCAAGGAGATCATCGAAGAGCCCCTCGACATCCACGGCATCGGCACGAAGCAGGAGCGGACGCGCATGGTCGCTCGGCTCCTCCAGGAGGTCGGCCTGTCGCCCGCGGCGATGGAGCGCTACCCGCACGAGTTCTCAGGTGGCCAGCGGCAGCGCATCGGGCTGGCCCGAGCCCTCGCCCTCTCGCCGAAGCTCATCGTCGCCGACGAGCCGGTCTCGGCGCTCGACGTCTCCATCCGCTCGCAGGTCCTCAACCTCATGCGCGACATCCAGCGCCAGCACCAGCTCACCTACATCGTGATCTCCCACGACCTCTCGGTCGTGCGGTACCTCGCCGACCGCATCGGCGTCATGTACCTTGGCAAGCTCGTCGAGATCGGCACGACCGACGACATCTTCGAGTCGGCGCACCACCCCTACACGCACATGCTCCTCGAGGCTGTGCCCGAGCCTGACCCAGCGATCGAGCAGGCCAAGGAGCGCTCGCGGATTCGCGGCGAGCTGCCCTCAGCGATCACGCCACCTCCGGGATGCCGGTTCCACACGCGCTGTGCGTACGCACAGGACATCTGTCGCAGCGTCGAGCCGCCGATGCAGGACTTCGGGGGCTACCACCGTGCGGCGTGCCACTTCCCGCTCACGGTGCGGCCGCGCGAGGCCGTGGGCGCGAGCCAGGGTTAGGTCTGCGGCGCGGGGGGAAAGATCCCCGCTCGCGGCAGCATCGCGGGCACCTCGTGGCCGAGCATGCGCGTGAGGAGCGGTGCGATCGCGATCGCGGCCGGGAGGTCGACGCTCGTGTCGTAGCCTGAGCGCGTCGCCATCCACACGAGGTCCTCGGTGGCGACGTTGCCCGTCGCGCGTGGAGCAAAGGGACAGCCACCGATGCCGCCCATCGACGCGTCGAACGTGCGCACTCCGTCTCGCATCGCCTCCCACGCGTTCGCGATGCCGGCGTGCCTCGTGTCGTGGAAGTGCAGCCGGAGCTCCTCGGGAGGGAGGAGCGGGCTGAGCGCCTCGATGAGCCGGGCGACCTCGCCCGGGGCGGCCGCTCCAATGGTGTCACCGAGCGCGACCTCGGTCGTCGGGCTCGCTGTGCGCACGCGCTCGACGAGCTCGACGACCGTGGCTGGGTCGGTAGGCCCGTCGAAAGGGCACCCGAAGGCGACGGAGACCGTGAGCGACGTGCGAAGGCCGCTCGCCGTCGCCTCAGCGAGGATGCGCAGGGCGCTCGCGAGGAGGGCCTCTCGTGAGGTGCCCTGGTTGGCGAGGGCGAAGCCCTCGGAGGCCGCGACGACGACGTTGATCTCGCCGATGCCGCTCGCGAGAGCTCGCTCGAGCCCGCGCTCGTTCAGGACGAGGCCGATCGCACGCGCTCTCGCGCGCGCAGAGAGGCCGGCGATGACCGCCTCGGCGTCAGCCATCTGGGGTACGAGGCGTGGGTGCGCGAAGCTCGCGACCTCGATGCGGTCGACGCCGGCCTCGACGCACGCCTCGATGAGCGCGAGCTTGTCAGCCGTCGTGACCGGCGTGGGCTCGTTCTGGAGACCATCTCGTGGCGCGACCTCGACGATACGCAGTGGCGATCGGTGCGCTGCTCGAGTCACGCTGTGAGCCTAGGCGACTACGCGCCTGCTGGGCACAGGCGGGGGTCCCACCAGAACTCCGAGCCGTTCGCCGAGGCCTGCCAGAGGTTGCTCGCGGCGTACTGCGAGAGGCTCTGGGTCGAGGTGGCGAGGACCGTCGAGGCGTCGAGTGGGCCAGCTCCGAGGGTGATCGTCGGCACCGACGACGCCGAGGCCGCCTGGGCGCTCGACGAGGGGGCGATGGTGGCGATGGTCGAGCCGGCGGTGACGACGACGTCGGCCGGCTGGTTCGAGGAGCCTTCGGCGAGAATCGCCTGGCCGTCGAGCGACGCGAGGACCTTCTCGCCTGCGAGGAGCATGCCTGGTCGGTAGGCGACCACGGTCTCAGAGTCGGTCCCTGCCCACGGCGCGCTACCGAGGGTGCGCACCGGGAAGCCGAGCGCGGCGAGCCCCTGAGCGACGACGGCACCGTTGCCGACGCCGCTCGCGTCGCGAACCGCGACCGTCACCGAGCTCGGTCGCACACGCGCGAGGTTCGGCGCGGAGCGCCCGAGGAACGCCTCGATGGTGGCGAGGTCGCTCTGGGCCCACGGCATGACGATCGAGCCGGGCGCTTGGTAGTTCGTCGGGTTCGCTGGGTCGACGAACGTCGGGGATGAGGGGATGATGACCGGGAGTGTGGCGCTCGGGATGCTTGCTGGGTCGACGTGGCGGAACGCGAGCGCGAGGCTCACCATGTCGGAGAGGGTGAAGGAGGGATCGACCTTCAAGGCCGGCAGGAGCGAGCCGAGGAGGGCGTTCGCCGTGATCGGGTTCGAGAGGGCCGAGCGACGGACCTGGCTCGCGAGTGCGCGCAGGAAGATGTGGGTGCGCACGATGCGGCCAAGGTCACCGGTGCCGTCGTACTCCCACGTGCCGGTCGAGGGGTTGTAGTAGTAGAGGTGGCGGGCCCGCACGAGTGCGAGGGCCTGTGGGCCAGAGAGGTGCTGGCAGCCGGTGTGCGTGATCGAGAGGCCCGAGTAGTGGTCCACGAGCTCGGTGGGGAAGTCGAGGCTGACGCCGCCGAGGGTGTTGACCACCTGTTCAAAGGTGTAGAAGTTGAGCTCGACGTAGTGGTTGATCGGGATGCCAAGGTCCTCTTCGATGGTCTTGACGAGGAGCGTCGGGCCGAACGGGAGGTGGAGGTAGGGCCGTTCAGCGGAGTTGAGTGCGTCGTCGACCCGAAGCTCGAGGCCCTTGCCACCCGGCATCGGCAGCCACAGGTCACGCGGGATCGACAGGAGGTACGCCCGGTGAGTCGCTGGGTCGACGTGCAGGAGCATCGTCACGTCGCTCCTGCCGCCTCCGACCTCGCTGCAGGTGCCGAAGTGCTGTGAGCCCTTGGCGTAGAAGCCCGAGTACTTCTTGAGGGTGCAGCGCGAGTTGTTCCCGACGAGCAAGATGTTCTCCGGACCGGAGGTGCTCGCGGTCAGGCCGCCGACGCTCACCCGCCCGATTTGGTCGAAGCGGTAGCGCAGGTAGGCGTAGCCGCCACCTGCGACGAGGGCGACCAGGACGATGACGACGGCGAGCGTCACGAGGAGCCGGCGGCGTCGCCGCAGGCGTCGAGACGCACGGACGCGAGCAGGTCGAGGGGAGTTCGGGGTGGTCACAATGGCTCTCTAGGCTACCCGGCCCACAGAGATCCTCGGAAGCGCCTTCTTCAGGCGTTCCTTGGGCGCCGCCGGCTCCTCTGCGCGTGGCCGCACGCGGCGCGCCTAACGGCGCTGGAGCCGCACCTCGAGGGCGTCGCGCAGAGCGTCGCCGATGAAGTTGAAGGCGAGCACCGCGAGCACGATGAGGATGCCAGGCGGCCAGATGAGCCACCAGTAGCCGTCGTAGATGTAGTTCACGCCGTTCGAGAGCATGGAGCCCCAGTCCGCAGCAGGCGGCGCGAGACCGAAGCCGAGGAAGCCGAGGGTCGCCATGAGCAGGATGGAGTTCGCGACCTGGAAGGTGCCTTGGACGACGGTGACGCCGATGGCGTTTGGGATGATATGGCGGGCGATGATGCGCAAGCGGGATCCCCCCATCACCTGGACCGCGCGCACGAACTCTCGGGCTCGCAGCGTGAGCGTCTCACCCCGCACGAGCCGCGCTGTGCCGAGCCACGACAGAGCCGCGATGGTGATCGTGAGCAGCGTGACCGTCGGGCGGAAGATGCTCGCGAGGTAGAGCAGGATGAAGATGGTCGGCACCGCGAGCAGGACGTCGACGATGCGCATGAGGACCGAGTCCACCGCGCCGCCGAAGAATCCCGAGACGGCACCCCAGATGACGCCGATCACGGTGGAGATGATGGCTGAGAGGACCCCGATGATCAGCGACGCCTGGCCGCCGACCATGAGGCGACCGAGGTTGTCACGACCGCTTGGGTCGGTGCCGAGCGGGTGACCGGGACCTGGGGGAAGGTTGATGTTGTAGGTCGCGGTGTAGAGGTCCGAGTGGTAGACGAGCGGACCGACGAACGAGAAGAGCACGAGCGCGACGATGATGATGAGGCCTGCGTAGGAGAGCTTGTTGTCGAAGAAGGCGCGAAGCACCATACGCCACGCCGACGACGTCGCGGTGACGTCGCCACCCTCTGGCATGGCCTCGACGTCACCCGGTGGTGCCGGCTGAACGAGGCCGTCGCCCTCGAGCTCAGGGTTGAGGTTCTCGGTAATGGACATGTGCTCACTGTCCTCCACTCAGCGACTTAGCGGTAGCGCACCCGTGGGTCGAGCACCGCGTAGAGAATGTCAGCGACCAGGTTGCCAAGCACGGTCAGAACCGCCACGATGAGCGTGATTCCGAGCGCGACGGGGTAGTCCTGCGAGACGAGGGCCGCCACGTAGTCCGAGCCGATCCGTGGGAGGT
>ML178760.1:0-2416 GCA_004366215.1 Actinomycetota bacterium
AGAGATCGAGCAGCCGTGGCCGTCGACACGGATGTCGACGAGCGTCCCATCGCGGACGAGGATCGACAGCTTGACCTCGTCGCCACAGAGCGGGTTAAACCCTTCCTCGTAGATCGCCCGGGGGTCGTCGAGGACCCCTTGGTTACGAGGATGCTTGTAGTGGTCGAGGATGATTTCTCGATAGAGATCCTCGAGGTCGTCCATGCCGCCCTCCTAGGCGTTGAATCGTCGCCACGCGTCGTGGAGTGCTCGAACCAGAGCATCAATGTCCTCCTGGTCGTTGTAGAGGTACAGTGATGCTCGAGCCGTAGCGAGCTCACCAAGCTCGCGCAGGAGTGGCTTGGCACAGTGGTGCCCAGCCCGGACGCAGACCCCATGCAGGTCAAGCACTTGGGCGACGTCGTGCGGGTGCACCCCATCGAGCTTGAACGAGAGCACTCCCCCCCGACGAGCTGGGTCCTTGGGGCCAAAGATGTGGATCCTCTGACCGAGTCCCTCCCGGAGCGCCTCGAGGGCGTAGACGGTGAGCTGCTGTTCGTGAGACTCGAGTAACTCAAACCCCACCCGATGCTCGAGGTAGTCGATCGCTACCTCCCAGCCAACGGCCTCTGCGATCGGTGGCGTGCCAGCCTCGAACTTGTAGGGCACCTCATTCGGAACGAACCCCTCGAGCGTCACGTCGAGGATCATGTCCCCGCCGCCAAGGAACGGCACCATCCGCTCAAGGATCTCCCGTCGAGCCCACAGAGCCCCGATCCCCGTCGGGCCCAGCATCTTGTGGCCGGTGAGGGCGACGAGATCAGCACCCCAGGCTTGCACGTCAACCCGATGGTGCGGAGCGTACTGGGCCGCGTCTACCACGACGAGCGCGCCCGCTTCGTGCGCGCGATCGACGAGTTCCCGCACCGGGTTCAGGGTGCCCAGCACATTGGACATCGCTGTCACCCCAAGAATCGCCGCCCCTTCGAGCAGGCGTTCAGCCTCGTCGAGCACGAGCTCCCCGTGGTCGTCGAAGCGGAGGTAGCGCAGCTCAAAGCCCAGCTGCTCCTGCAAGATCAGCCACGGCACGAGGTTGGCGTGGTGCTCCATCTCCGTCAAGACCACCGCCGTCTCGGGGCTGAGGAGCACGCGGCCAAGTCCTTGAGCAACGAGGTTGAGTGCCTCTGTCGCGTTCTTGACGAACACGACCTCTCGCGCCGGATCAGGCGCGTTGAGGAACGTACCGACACGCTGCCGGGCGTGCTCGTAGCGCTCGGTCGCGTCCTCTGCGAGTCCGTAGACTCCCCGGTGGACGTTGGCGTGATGCGCACGGTAGTAGCGGTCCATGGCATCGAGGACGACCGCTGGCCGCTGCGAGGACGCCGCGGAGTCGAGGTAGTGAAACTCTGGGCCGCGCTCGGCAAAGATCGGGAAGTCCCCCCGGAGCGCCGCCACATCGAGGCTCGCACCCTGCGTCGCCGTCACGACACCGCCTCCCTTGGCCGGAACTGCTGGTAACCCTCGCGCTCGACGCGCTCAGCGAGCTCGGGCCCTCCCGAAGCAACGATCACACCGTCGACGAGGATGTGGATGTGACTCGGCTGAAGGTACGCGAGAATGCGCTGGTAGTGCGTGATCACTAGTGTCGCCATCGTGTCACGGCGGTGAGAACGCACGAGGTTGAGCCCCTCGGCGACGATCCTCAGCGCATCGACATCGAGGCCCGAGTCCGTCTCGTCGAGGATCGCAAGCGTGGGCTCGAGCAGTGCGAGCTGGATCACCTCGTTGCGCTTGCGCTCACCTCCTGAGAACCCCTCGTTGAGGTGGCGCTGGGCGAATGACGGATCGAGCCCAAGCCGCTCGAGCCACTCCTGGAGGGCAAAGCGCACCTCGAGGACGGAGACCTCCTCGCCGCGCCGAGCGGCGAGCGCTTGGCGCAGGAACTGCACGACCGACACTCCGCTGATCGCCTGAGGGTCCTGGAACGCGAGGAAGATACCTGCCTTCGCGCGTTCGTCCACGGGAAGCTGAGAGATGTCGACGCCCTGGTAGCGGACGGCGCCCCGTCGAATCTGGTACGCAGGGTTTCCCATGACGACGTTGGCAAAGCTCGACTTGCCCGAGCCGTTTGGTCCCATCACGACGTGCAGCTCGCCCGGGTAGATCGTGAGGGACAGGCCTCGCAGGATCGGGGTCGCACCCGCCTCGACCCAGAGGTCGTCCACCTCGAGCACTGGTTGCGTCACACTGTCAGCATAGCGCCGTGGCTTTGCACTACGGTGGTAGTGGAAATAGGGCGAATCGAGGCAATGCGCCGTCGTCCAACACGGTAGCGTGGCGCTCCAAGGAGGAACGATGCGTATCGAGGTCGACTTCATCGGGTGGTAGAGTTCCGACAAACTACATGTGGGGGCGCCCGGCCGCTGGCGACCCCACA
>ML178760.1:2426-9109 GCA_004366215.1 Actinomycetota bacterium
TGGGCGACGCCGCCCTCGCCCTCACCGCCGCGCCCTGAGCGGCCCCCGCCGTGTTAGCGGATCTCTCACACCCAAGTCGATCGGTGTCAGTCCAACGCCGTCTGCCAGTCCATCGCGCCGACGATCTTCGAGGTCCGCGATGACGGCTTTCTCTACGTGCTCGAGGAGTCCCCTTCGTCCGAGCTGCGAGCGCTCGTCGAGGAAGCTGCGCGCTCCTGCCCAACGCAAGCTATCACCATCGTCGACTGAGGTCTCGCGTGCGGCTCGTAGTGGTCGGGGGGTCGCTGGCAGGTCACCGTGCGGCTCTCGAGGCGCGTCGCCGTGACGAGGAGCTCGAGATCATCGTCGTCGGAGACGAGCCTGATCCCCCGTACCAGCGCCCCCCGCTCTCGAAAGGATTCCTCGCCGGCACGGTTCGCCGCGAGCGCCTGGCGTTGCGAAGCTCGCCGGGAGCCTACGACCTTCGACTCGATACGCGGGCTGAGCACCTCGACCTCAGTGAGCGGGTCGTCCACACGAACCGAGGGGTGGTGGCATTCGATCTCCTCGTCATCGCGACCGGCGCCTCACCTCTTCGTCCGACGTCGCTCGCGCATCCCCACGTCCTCACGCTCCGGACCCTCAGCGATGCCGTCGCACTGAGGGCACGCCTCGAGCCATACACGCGGCTCGTCACCGTGGGGGCGGGTTTCATCGGGCTCGAGGTCGCTGCGACAGCGCGCGAGCGTGGTGCCTCCGTCCACATCGTCGAGGCTGACCGACGGTTGCTCCCACGCGCCCTCGGCGCCGGTGCGAGCGCAGCCATCGCCCGCTGGCACGAGCAGCACGGTGTCTCCCTTACAGTAGGAGCGACGGTCGCCGAGGTCACCGACGACGGCGCGCTCCTCGACACGGGGTCCTTGCTCGCCGCCGACTCGGTCCTCGTCGCTACGGGAGTCCGCCCAAACATTGGCTGGCTTGACCACTGCCTTCCTACCGATCCCCGTCTCGGTGTCCTCGCAGACGAGTACGGGCGGGTGGGTGAGGGCGTCGTCGCAGCAGGGGATGTCACGACGTGGCGACACCCGGGCTGGGACAAGCCGGTCCGCAGCGAGCACTTTGAGACCGCCGCGACCCAGGGCGTCCTCGCCGCGCGCACGCTGCTCGGCAGCCCGACCCCGTGGCGCGACGTCCCGTTCGGGTGGAGCGACCAACACGGACACCTCGTCCAGATTCTCGGACTCCCCGGGCCCGACGCGGAGGAGGAGCAGCGTTCGCCGACGACTTACGCCTACTATCGAGGCGAGCGACTCGAGGGTTTCGTCCTCCTCGACGGGGCTGACGAGCTCGTCGATCGTCGCGAAGAGCTCGAGGTTGCTCTCGGACTACGCTAACCCTCGTCAGCGACGCCGTAGGGCCGATAACCCTCGCGCTCGATTCGTTCGGCAAGGTCCATAGCGCCGGTGTCGACGATGCGACCCTCGACGAGGACGACGACGGCGTCTGGTTGCAGGGCTCGTAGCAGGCGCGGGTAGTGCGTAACGAGCAGCAGTCCGCGGCCGGAGCGGCGCAGTGCGTCGAGTCGACGCGCCACCACCCGCAATGCGTCGACGTCGAGGCCGGAGTCGATCTCATCTCCAACGACCACCAAACCCGGCACGAGCGCAGCCATCGCCGTCTCAAGCTTCTTGCGTTCACCACCTGAGAGCTCAACGTTGTACCAGCGCTCGAGCAGCGAGCGGTCCAGGGCAACTTCATCCGCCTCTCGCTCAAGGAGGCCGACGGCCCCCTTTGGATCGAGACCGCGCCCCGCTAGCGCCTCAGCAGCGACCGTCGCAGGACGAACTCCCGGGATCTCGATCGGATCCTGCTCGATGAGGCTCATGCCTCGCCGCGCTCGCTCGAACGTTGGCTCGGCGCTCACGTCCTTCCCCCCAAGCACGATGGCACCCGCACGCTGCTCGTAGCCGGGGCGCCCAAAGAGTGCTCGCACAAGCGTGGACTTTCCCGAACCGTTCGGACCCATGATCGCCACCGCCCGACCTGCGTCGACACGAAGGCTGACGCCATGGAGGATCTCGCGGGCACCCACCGCGACGACAAGATCGCGGACCTCGAGCACCGCGTCGCTCATCGTCGCGTCCCTAGCTCGACGTCCACCGACCCCTCAGGCGTGACGGTCACGCGATGTACGCTGACGGGCTGCGTCGCCGGCAACGAGCGGGGACGCCCATCGATCAACGAGAAGGTTGATCCGTGCTTCCAGCACTCGATCTCTCGCTCCTCGGCGTAGACCTCTCCCTCCGAGAGGCGGTAGTGCGCGTGCGAGCAGATGTCGTCGACCGCGTAGAACTGCTCGCCGAGGTGCACGACACAGACCGGTCGCCCGTCGACGTCGACCGCACGAGCTTTGCCTTCTGGAAAATCCTCGACCCTACCTACGACTGCCATCGCTCCTCCAGTGCACGGCGAACGACTGACCGCTCTTCGTCAATGAGTCCCGGCATGTCCGCGAAGAACGCGTCTGCGAGTAACCGCTCTGCCCGCGCCGGATCGACACCCTTGGCCTCGAGCGCGAAGATGAGCTCCTCGTCGAGCGGGCCAACCGCTGAGGCGTGTGAGCACCGAACATCGCTCACCTGGATATCGAGGTTCGGCACTGACTCTGCGCGCGCGCTCGGCGACAGGAGCAGGTTGCGGTTCGTCTGGAACGCATCAGACCCGTGACCCTCCGGAGTGATGGTGATGAGACCGGAGTAGACCGACGCCCCCGAACCGCAGACCGCACCTTTGTAGAGCAGGTCGCTCCGCGTCTGTCGAGCACGATGCGCAACGAACGTCCTAAACTCCTTGAGCTCGCTGCTCCCAACAACGAAGGCCGAGCGAATCGTGAGCGAGGCGCCCTCGCCTCGCAACGCGACGTCCGTTCGCGTACGGTAGTAGCCCGAGCCAGCCGCCACCTCGACGACCTCGAGACGCGACCCCTCTTCGAGAGAGCCTCCGAACTGGAGGAATGCGACACTACCTACGCCCGAGCTCGGGAGGTGACGCACGCTGGCACGAACCCGCGGGGCCACTTCGATCTCGACGACTGACGACTGCAGGGCTGCATCGCCTGCTCCATCAACGAGCCACAGCGTGCCTGATCCGTCGAAGCGCACGCGAATCCAGGCGAACCCCGCGGCCCCAGCGCCAGTGCTCCCCACGAGCAACGCGAGGTTCTCGGCCTCGCCAACAGCCAGCTCGACCCGCGTCGGAGCGAAGACGCTCGCGAGCGTCGCGTAGGGTTCTTCGGGGACCTCGACGAGCTCGCCGGCGGCTGCGACCTCCCGCACGAGTGTCGTCGCCCCGCAGCCCTCGACAACGCGAACGCCGTGAGGTCCGACGTCGACGATACCGTCACCGCGAAAACCAGCGCTGCGCACGACCCTCACGAGGCTCTCGCGATCAACACCCTCGAGAGCCGGTGCCGAGAACGCCCGAATCGACAAGTCGTCAATCGAGCTGTAGCGCCACGCCTCGTACTTCTCCGTGGCTGGCTGGAGCTCCTTGAGGGCGGAAGCTGCCGACGTGCTTCGGACCGGGAGCCGCCACTGGACCTCGTGGTCGAAGACACGCACCATGACCTCTTGCCTCCCTTAGGCCGGTTCTACCATCGTAGGAGCCGGGAGCGAGGCATACCCACCCCAGGATTCGCGACACGCTAGGGTCGAACTGTGATCGAGCTCTCTCGCACCCCACGTGCCGAGGTCATCGTCCTCAACCGGCCTGAGAAGGCGAACGCGCTGGAGGTGGAGGACCTGCGTCAGCTCGATGCGATCCTCGAGCGCCTCCTCAACGAGTCCGACCCAAAGGTCGTGGTCCTCCGTGGTGCAGAGCACCACTTCTGCGCAGGCATCGACCTTGGAGTTCTCAACCGCCTGCGCGATGGCATCACCCTCGAGGAGCTAGAGCAGCTGCAGCGCGGCGTGGCCAGGCTTGCGACGCTCGACCTACCGACCATCGCAGCGATCGAGGGTGCCTGCATCGGCGCAGGCCTCGAGATCGCCCTGAGCTGCGATATCCGTGTCGCGACTCGCGACGCACGTCTGAGCCTTCCCGAGGCCCGCTTTGGCATCGTCGCTGACCTCGGCGGGCTACTGCTCCTCAACGACGTCGTCGGCGCCGCGCGAGCAGCTGAGCTGGCCCTGTGCTGCCGCACCCTCACCGGCGAGGAGGCTCGAGCCATCGGCCTCGTCCACGAGGTCGTGAGCGAGCCAGCAGCGCTCGAGGAGCGCATCGACGCTCTGCTCGACGAGCTCGCGCGCGCGCCGCTCGACGCGCTGCGGGCGACGAAGCGGCTGCTCGTCGCTGAGCGTCACGACCGTCTCGGCCGCCACCTTCGCGACGCTGCGCATGCAAACGTCACCTTGCTCTCCCGCCAAGCTCTGACAGGCACCTAAGCTGCTCTCAAGGTCGACTGCGCAGGCTAGGTGGTGCGGTGCGAGCTCCCCTTCCCTCGCACCACAGTTCGACCTGAAGGAGGCTACAGTGACCGGGAATGAGCGTGACGATGCGCTGCATCCTGAGAACCCCTTCGACGGCGGGCGCGAGCTCAATCCCGCCTCAGCGGGCGGCGATGACGCCACTGAGCCGCTCGGTACACCTCGAGACGACGACGCGACGACCTCGAGTTGGTCGAGTGTGACGAGCGACTGGACGTCTGCTGCCTCGGCTGCTGGCGTGAGTGCCACGCCGTCTAACCCGCGGGCCCGTCGTCGGCGCCGCGCGCCTGGCGTCCTCGTCGGCTCGGCAGCAGTCCTGGCTGCACTCGTGGCCGCTGGCACGAGCTACGTCGTCGTACGGCTCAGCGGCCAGTCATCGTCGAGCCGCGCGCCGATCGTCATCAAGCAGGTCAAGGCTCAACCAGCTGCACTGAGTGGTCAGAGCGGCCTCAACATCCCTGCAATCCTCGCCAAGGTTGAGCCCGCGGTCGTCGACATCACAGCGACCGGCACGACGAGCAACGGCTTCGGCGTCGCGCAGTTCGAAGACGCGGGTACGGGCATGATCATCTCGCCAAACGGTCTCGTGCTGACGAACAACCACGTCATCGCGGGAGCGACCACGGTGCGCGTGACGCTCTACGGGCAGTCGGCCTCACGGGCTGCGCGGGTAGTCGGCACCGACCCGGCTCACGACGTGGCGCTCGTGCAGATCCTGGGGGCGAGCAACCTGCCGACGGTGACGTTTGGAGACTCCTCGGCCCTGCAGGTCGGAGATCCCGTCGTGGCCATCGGCAACGCACTCGCGCTTCAAGGTACGCCGACGGTGACTGAAGGGATCGTCTCAGCCCTGAATCGGACGATCACGGCGAACGATCCGACGACCGGGCTGACAGAGACGATCAGCGGCATGATCCAGACCGATGCTCCGATCAGCTCGGGGAACTCGGGCGGCCCGCTCGTCGATGCCCAAGGCGACGTGGTTGGGATGAACACGGCGGTTGTGACCTCCAGTGGTCAGACTGCAGCACAGAACGTCGGCTTCGCGGAGGCCATCAACTCGGTCTTGCCCATCATCAAGACGCTCGAGTCGAACCCCAACGCCTACACCGGTGGGTCGTCGGCCGGCGCCAACTCGAACCCTGGAGCGACGGCCTTCCTGGGTGTCGGGATCCAGACGCTCACGCCTGCGCTCGACTCGCAGCTTGGGCGGCCGACTACTGATACGGGCGCTCTCGTCGACTACGTCTACCCCGGATCGGCGGCTGCAACCGCGGGCATCCAGGCGGGAGATGTCATCACGGCGGTCAACGGGCAGCCCGTGACCTCAGCTAGCTCGCTCGCCTCGATCATCCACTCGAAGGCGCCTGGCGACTCTATCAACCTGACGATCATCACGCAGAACGGCTCCACCGAGACGGTCTCGGTCACGCTCGGCACCTTCCCAGCGGCTTAGGTCTCACGGGAAGGAAGGCGTAGACTTCGGCATCGAGGCAACTATGGATTCGACCCGAAAACCCCCAAAGGGCATTCGCATCCTCGTCGTCGACGACGAGCTTCCGATCACCGAGCTCCTGCAGATGGCTCTGACTTTTGAGGGTTACGACGTGAGCGTCGCGTCATCAGGTCGTGAGGCACTCGAGGTCATGCGGACGACAAAGCCTGACCTACTCATCCTCGATGTGATGATGCCTGGGATGGACGGCTTCACGCTCGTCCGTCGACTGCGCGAGGAGCGCAACGACGTGCCTGTCCTGCTCCTCACCGCAAAGGACGCCGTCGAAGACCGTGTCCAGGGTTTGCAGCTTGGTTCAGACGACTACGTCACGAAACCTTTTTCACTCGCTGAACTCGTCGCGCGCGTCGAGGCTATCCTTCGCCGAGCTGGCCAGGCAGCCGGATCGCCGCCGCGCATCCAGGTTGGAGACCTCATCCTCGACGACGAAGCTCACGAGGTTCTGCGTGATGGCCACGAGATTGAGCTCACCGCCACCGAGTTCAAGCTGCTTCGCTACCTCATGCTCAACGCCAACAAGGTGGTCTCGAAGGCTCAGATCCTCGATCATGTGTGGGAGTACGACTTTGGCGGCGATGCGAACATCGTCGAGACCTACATCTCCTACCTGCGCAAGAAGCTCGACGCGTGGGGACCACCGCTGATCAAGACCGTTCGCGGCGTAGGTTACTCGCTCCGTGCCTCGGAGAGCTAACCGACGGCAG
>ML178761.1:0-2984 GCA_004366215.1 Actinomycetota bacterium
GCCGAGCCGCGAGAAGCTCGGAGGCCAAGTGCTCGCCGAGCGGCGTAGGCTGGGGTCGTGCGTCAGTCTGGTGGAGTTGTCGTCGAGGAGGCACGCGAGGCGTCACCGGAGCTCCTCGCCGCCGTGAACCGACTGCTGCGCCAACTGTCGTCGCGGGCGCCACAGGTGAGCGAGTCAGAGCTCGTCGAGATCGTGGACTCCGTGAACACTAGGCTCTTCGTGGCCCGGCGCGACGAGGCCGTGCTCGGAATGACGACGCTCGTGCTCGTACGTATCCCCTCGGGAGTGCGAGCGATCATCGAGGACGTCGTCGTCGATGAGGCGGGCCGAGGCCAGGGTATCGGCAGGAGGCTCGTGCTCACAGCGCTCGAGGCTGCGAGGGGCGCTGGGGTCGCGAGCGTGGACCTGACCTCACGGCCGTCACGCACCGCGGCCCACCGACTCTATCGCTCGGTTGGGTTTGAACCGCGGGACACCACTGTGTACCGTTATCACGTAGACGTCGAAGGCCCTGTGGCGTCGGCGAAGCCGCACGCCGAGGGTGGTAACGAGGAGTGAGGAAGGTGGGTCTGCGTGGCCGAGTCCATCACGATCACTGACAACCGCACGGGTGAGTCCTTCGAGATCCCCATCGTCGATGGGACCATTTCGGCAACGGAGTGGAGCAAGGCGCTCCCGGGCATCTGGTTCCTTGACCCGGCTCTCGTCTCGACGGCGATGGCGGAGAGTGCGATTACGTACCTCGACGGCGAGGCTGGCATCCTTCGCTATCGTGGATACCCGATCGAGCAGCTCGCTGAGCGATCGACGTACCTCGAAGTCGCCTACCTGCTCCTCAACGGCGAGCTGCCAACGAAGAGTCAGCTCGATGCGTGGGTTGACGAGGTCACACACCACACTTTCATCCACGAGAACGTACGCAAGCGGTTTCTGGAGGGATTCCACTACGACGCCCATCCCATGGGCATCCTCGTCTCAGCGGTGGCTGCCCTATCCACGTTCTACCTCGACGCGAAGGACATCTTCAATCCCGAGTCGCGTCACCGACAGATCGTGCGACTCATCGCCAAGATGCCGACGCTGGCAGCCGCTGCCTACCGATTTTCCCAGGGTATGCCGTTTGTCTACCCTGACAACTCGCTCTCTTTCCCGGCCAACTTTCTCTCGATGATGTGGAAGATCGCGGAGCCACGCTACGAGGCAGATCCTCGACTCATTCGTGCCATCGACGTGCTCTTCATCCTCCACGCTGACCACGAGCAGAACTGCTCTACGACCGCGATGAGGGTGACCGGGTCGGCCCACTCGGATCCATACTCGTCAGCGGCGGCTGCGTGCGCGGCTCTGTACGGTCCCCGACATGGTGGGGCGAACGAGGCGGTCGTTCGCATGCTGACGGAGATCGGGTCCATCGAGAACGTACCATCGTTCGTCGAGGCAATCAAGCGCGGGCACGGTATCCTCCAGGGTTTCGGCCATCGGGTCTATAAGAACTATGATCCAAGGGCACGAATTATCAAGGACGTTGCGTACGACGTCTTCGAGGTGACAGGGAAGAATCCGCTTCTCGACGTGGCGCTCAAACTCGAGGAAGTGGCTCTGTCCGATGACTACTTCGTGTCCCGCAAGTTGTACCCGAACGTGGACTTCTACTCAGGTTTGATCTACCAAGCCATGGGCTTCCCAGTCGACATGTTTCCCGTGTTGTTTGCCATTCCCCGCATGGCGGGATGGCTCGCGCACTGGAACGAGCTCCTTGACCAGGGAGCAAAGATTGTGCGGCCCCGGCAGCGTTACGTCGGAGCTCCCCGGCGTGACTACGTCCCGATTGAGGAGCGTCTCGCTTCTCAGAGCTGACGTAGTTGGGAGCCCCACTGCTCGCGGCTCACCCTTTGCCGACGCCGATCCTTAGGGTGTAGGCGGGGTACGCACTCGCCGGATGAGACCTTCTTGCATGACGGTGAGGAGGCGGCGGCCGTCACGGCTGTACATCGCGCCCTGTGCGAGGCCCCGTCCCGCCTGGGCGGTGGGGCTGATCGTGTCGTAGAGGAACCATTCGTCGGCGCGGCCGAGCCGGTGGAACCACATCGCGTGGTCGAGCGACGCACCAAAGATCGTGCCATCGAACCACGTGAGTCCTTGGGGGATGAGCGCGGTGTCGAGCAGGGTCATGTCGGAGGCGTACGCAAAGAGGCACGCGTGCAGGAGTGGCGTGTCCGGTAGGGCCCCGTTGGCTCGCAGCCAGATGCGTTGAATGGGTTCACGGGCATCGCCGGAACGAGCGATCGGTGCTGGTGTTACGAAGCGGATGTCAAACGCTCGCGGTCGTGCGAGCCAGTCAGCGAGTAGGTCAGTCCAGGGAGCGAGCTGCTCATCGAGCGTGGCGACCGCCTCCGGTGGCGGGACTGAAGGCATGGGTAGCTGGTGTTCGAAGCCCTCTTCAGGAAGCTGGAACGACGCCGACAGAGCGAAGATAGCTCGACCGTGCTGAATCGCGACGGCTCGCCGCGTCGAGAAGCTGCCGCCGTCG
Organism: Actinomycetota bacterium; assembly: GCA_004366215.1. Taxonomy (GTDB): domain Bacteria; phylum Actinomycetota; class Acidimicrobiia; order Acidimicrobiales; family Acidimicrobiaceae; genus Acidimicrobium. Next base: position 2,531 of record ML178761.1, read on the forward strand.
CGGATTCGTTCGACCTCATAGAGGATCGGCGTCGATGGGTCGCCGGGACGGATGAAGTACGCGTGCAGAGAGTGAACGATGCGCTCACTGTCAACCGTCCTGCCCGCGGCGATGAGGGCCTGCGCCGCGACCTGCCCTCCGAAGACGCGTTGGCGATCGTCAGAGGGACTCTGACCGCGGAACAGGTTCACTTCGATCGGCTCGAGGTCGAGTAGGTCGAGGACCAGATCCAAGGCCGCGCTCACTGGGTCATCCTCCTCAGCGGGTCCGGCACCGGCCGGCCTAAGCCGCGAGTGCGCTGTGGCGAGTATGCTAACGCTGTGCGCACTGTGCTCCTACGGCTCAATGACGCCGTGGCGTCCCGCTTCGGCCCTGCTTCGGTCAGGTACGCCCTTGCGTCCGTGGTCTCCGTGGCGTTAACGCAGGCGCTGCTATTTGTGCTGTTCGGAGTGTT
>ML178761.1:2994-4559 GCA_004366215.1 Actinomycetota bacterium
GCCCTCGTACTACCTGAATCGCAAGTGGGCCTGGGGCAAGCAAGGTCGCTCACACCTCCTCCGCGAAGTGCTTCCCTTCTGGGTACTCGCGTTTCTTGGCTTGTGGGTCTCGATCGAAGCCGTCCGTTGGACGCAGGCTCAGGTAGAGGCAGCCCGCCTTGGCCACCTGACAGATGCAGTTCTCGTGAACGTTGCGTCGCTCGTCGCCTTCGGCATCGTGTGGGTAGGGAAGTACGTGATCTTCAATCGCTTCCTCTTCGGCGATGCACGTATGCCGGATCCGGTTGTATGAATGCTCGACCGGCTGAGTCGTCAGTGACCCTCGGCGAGGCCGCCCGCGAGGCAGCTCGACGTCACCACGCCCGCCTAACGAAGCCCGTGGGCTCGCTCGGGTTTCTCGAGGAGCTCGGTGGTCAGCTCGCAGCGATCGCGGGACAGGAGCCTCCGCCGGTGCCCCGTCGGCCGACGGTCGTCGTGGCAGCGTGTGATCACGGGGTTGTCGACGAAGGCGTGACACCGTGGCCTCGCTCGGTCACCGCCCAGATGGTGCGCAACTTCCTCGAGGGCGGAGCTGCTATCAACGTGCTAGCGCGCGAGGTTGGCGCATCGGTGGTCGTCGTCGATGCCGGCGTTGAGCACCCACTGCCGCCTCACCCGTCCCTACTCGACCTGCACGTCCGGAGACTCACAGGCAACATCGCGAGGGAGCCGGCGCTCACGGTTGACGAGGCAGCTGCGCTCGTTGCCCACGGCCGAGCGATCGTGGCGAGCCTGCGGGCGAACGGTATCGACCTCATCGCGACCGGCGACATGGGCATCGGCAATACGACCCCATCCTCTGCGGTGATCGCGGCCCTGACCGGACGCGACCCACGAGCGGTCACTGGTCGAGGGACGGGGATCGACGATGAGAGGCTTGCGAGGAAGGTGGCGACGATTGAGCAGGCGCTCCGTCGTAGCGGGCCCCCGAGTGATCCGCTCCGTGTTCTCGCAGAGCTCGGAGGAGGTGAGATTGCGGTCATCGCGGGTCTCGTCCTCGGAGCTTTGGACCAGCGGATCCCGGTCATCGTGGACGGCGTCATCTCGCTCGCAGGGACGCTGGTCGCGGCGTCGCTCAACCCAGCGACCCTCGGCGTCGTGGTTGCAGGACATCGGTCGGTTGAGCCAGGGGCCGGTGTGGTTCTCGAGACCCTCGGGCTCCGCCCCCTGCTCGACCTCGATCTGAGGCTTGGAGAGGGAACGGGAGCAGCCCTGGCGGTGCCCCTCGTTCGCGCTGCGGCCAGGCTGCTGCACGAGATGGCGGAGTTCGACCAGGCCGGGGTCGATACGCTAGATGCTGGCGCATCGGCACGGTCGTGAGCAGGGATCAGCCGTCGTGCGATGTGAGAGCCTGGGCTGCCGCACGGCGGCCTGACGCTATGCACGTTGGAATTCCGCTGCCTTGACGCCAGGCGCCTGCGCAGCGCAGGCGCGGGCCGGCAGCGTCCAGCAGGAGGCTATCGATGCGGCGAACGAGCGTGTCGTGCCATGGCGCAAAGGGTGGACACGCGTGGGGCCACCGTGCG
>SIRY01000096.1 GCA_004366215.1 Actinomycetota bacterium
CAATCGGCCCCGTGAGAGCCGCCGGATCTCCAGGGCCGTTGGAGAGAAAGACAGCGAGCGGATCGAGGGCCTCGAGCTCTCGACGCCCGCTCGTAGCTGGCACCACCACGAGACGCCAGGGACCCCGAAGGGTGTCGAGCATGCGCTCCTTGACGCCGTAGTCGATGACCACGAGCGGTTGTCGCGAGAGCGGTCGACCGTTTGGCTCAACCTCGGTCGGTTCAGCTCGAGTCACAGCCTCGACGAGGTTCTGTCCATCGGTGCCTGCGACGAGCTGGACACGCGCCTGCGCGGCCTCCAACGAACCGGTCGTGATGATCGCCGGCTCGGCCCCCCGCGCGCGCAGCAGCCGCACGAGCCGACGAGAATCGAAATCAACGAAGAGGGGAGTCCGCGACTCGTAGAGCCACCGTGCGAGCGTCATCGTCGCCGTCGCGTTCGAAGCGACCTCACTGTAGCGGGGGGCGAGCACCGCGCTCATCCAGACGCGACGACTCTGCACGTCACGAAGATTGACACCGTACGTACCGAGGTGCGCGGTGGTGAAGCAGACCATCTGGCCAAAGTACGACGGATCAGTGATAGCCTCGACGTAGCCGGTCATCGCCGTGTTGAACACGAGCTCGGCCTCGACGTCAGCCCAGTCTGGCGACTCCCCTCGCGGCACCACGACAACCCCCCGAAAGGTCGCTCCAGAGCGCACGACGAGCCAGGCAGGGATCCGATCGACCTGCTCCTCAAGCGTCCACACGTTGGCCGTCCTCGACCACGAGCCGTCCGGCTCGGACCACCCATCTGATGCGTCCGTAGAGCTCACGCCCCAGCCATGGCGAGGTCGCCGAGCGGTACACGCCGACGCCGCCCCCTCGTACCCGCCCGCGCGGATCGATCACGACGAGGTCGCACGTCACCCCCGGCTCCAGCCGATGCTCGAGTCCGAGCACAGCCGCCGGTCTGGGTCCAAGGGCTTCGATGACCCGAAGGAGCGCTTGCTGTGCCGGGTCCGGGAGCTCCCGACCGTCGTCGAGCGCGCCTGCGTCGAGATCTCCGCGGCGTTGGAGCTGCTCGAGCACAGCGCTCCAGGTGGCGCTAAAGGCCTCGACGAGTCCGAGTACGCCCGGAGCCGCGAGCTCGAGTGGAACGTCCTTGCGCCACTCCGGATGCGGAGCATGGTCTGTCGCGACAGCATCGATGGTTCCGTTCAGCAGCGCCTCGAGTAGCGCCATCCTCGTCGCACGCGAACGGAGCGGCGGATTGACTTTGTAGCGAGCATCGTGACCCGTGAGCAGCGTGTCCTCGAGAGCGAGGTGGTGAGGCGTGACCTCACAGGTCACCCATAGGCCGTCACGCTTGGCAACGCGGACGACGTTGAGACTCTCGCGGGCGCTCAAGTGCTGGACGTGGTAGTGCACACCGATCCCTCGTGCTAGCTCCACGTCCCGGGCGACCATCGCGGTCTCTGCGCTCTCTGGGACGCCGTCGTAGCCGAGTCGCTCTGCGAGCACCGACGCGTTCATCTGCCCCTGGCTGAGTTCTGGAATCGATGCGTGCTGCGCCACCATGACCCCCGCGCGAGCGGCGCGAGCAAAGAGCTCCACGAGGACGTCAGCGCGGGCGACCGGATCACCGTCGTCGGAGATGAGACGCACCCCCGCTGCCGCGAGTTGCTCGACGTCGACCGGATGCGAACCCTCGCGCTCCATCGTCGCTGCCGCGCCCTGGATGACGGTGATCGGCAGGTCTCGAAAGCGAGCGACCGCTTGCTCGTAACGCACAGGACGATCGATAGCGGGGTCGGTGTTGGCCATCGCGACGACCGTCGTAAAGCCACCCACGAGCGCTGCCTCTGCGATGTCCTCGGGCGTGTCCGGCCCTAACCCGCCGGGCCAGCGAAGGTGGGTGTGGAGGTCCACAAACGCCGGAGCGACGACGCAACCACTCGCATCGATCACGCGATCCGCAGCGCGCGGCGGCGCAAACTCGACCCGACCGTCCTCAACGCGCAGATCCGCACGCTCCAGCCCGCGGACGCGTGCGATGAGGCCTCCGACCACCGCAAGGCTCACGTGTCCTCCCCGCAGAGGTACTCGAGCAGCGCCACCCGCGTAGGTACGCCGAACCTGTACTGGACGCCATCGACCATGTGAGGCGACGCCACTACCGCATCGTCGACCTCAACGCCGCGAGTGATGGGGCCTGGGTGCATGACGATCACCGACGGGGCTAGCCGCTCAAGGCGCTGTGCCGTGAGCGCGAATCGACGACGAAACGTCTCCTGATCGACGACGGTATCTCGATCGCTCAAGCGCTCACGTTGGACCCGCAGCATGTAGACGACGTCGACCTCGTCGATCACCTCATCGAGATCATCGACGACACCCTGCGCGCCGAACGCCTCGGGCGCGAGCGACCACGTCGGCGGAGCGACGCCGACGATGTGCGCGCCGAGGCGTGCCCACAGCCTGCCGACCGAGCGCGCCACGCGCGAGTGGCGAAGATCTCCGACGATCGCCACGCGGAGGCCGTCGAACACCCCGAGTCCTCGGCCCTCCTCGCGCCGAAGGTACGCAAGGACGCTCGCATCCTGCACAGCTTGGCTGGGATGCTCGCCAACACCCTCACCCGCGTTGAGGACGCTGCCCTTGAACCAGCGGTCCATGATGGCCGCGGTGCCAACCCAAGGCGCGCGGACGATGAGGCAGTCGAACCCTTGGGCTTCGAGGACTCGAACCGTGTCGCGTAGCGACTCTTGCTTCGAGAGCGAACTCGTTGCTGAGTCGACCCGAATCCAGTGGCCCTCGAGCTGCTCGATCGCCACACTGAACGACAGCACCGTCCGAGACGACGGCTCGAGAAACACGAGCGCGCATCGCCGACCACGAAGCACCGGCCGAGCTTGGGCACCCTCAGCGAGCTCCCACGAGCGTCGTACGACCCACTCGAGCTCCCCCGCCCTCAGGTCATCGACGCTCACCAGCGAGTTCACCTGGACTCCTCAGCCAACAGCCACACACCGTCCTGCGCAACCTCGACGTACTCGTCGCGCGCGGTCGGAACGTTGCGACCTACGATGTCAGGCCGAATTGGCAGCTCACGGTGTCCCCGATCGACGAGCACAGCGAGCACCACTCGACGCGCACGCCCTGCGTGCAGGACACCCTCGAGCGCCGCCCGCACCGTGCGACCCGTCGAGAGCACGTCGTCGACGAGGACGACGACACGATCCTCGAGCGAGCTGCCCGGCCGCCACACGCTCGCCCTGACTGCTCCCCGGTCGTCACGAAAGTCCCCAGGATCAAGCTCTTCGACAACAGGCTTCGAACCACTGATCCTCTCAATGGAGGAAGCGAGTGCGCGCGCAACCGCGACACCACCCCCTCGGATCGCGACAATGACGAGGTCATCGGCACCGCGGTTTGTCTCGACAACCTCGTGAGCCATCCGCCGGATCGCGCGCTGCACGTCCTCGGCGCTCAGCAAGCACCTTCGCTTCACCGCTCCTCCGTCTCGGCCTCACGGGACCGCCCTTAACGGCACGCTCTCGCGAGTATACCCCTCGATGCGCGACAGCGCCGCCCTCGGAGTGCTCACGAGTGTGGGGGCCTACGGGCCCCCACACCTCTGCCTCTCTGGCGCCCAGCCGGTCCTAGCGCCGGCTGCCGAGACGACGCCGAGCGAAGAACCCAAACACGAGCGACGCGGCAAAAATGCCGATCGGGATGGCGAACGTCATGTCCGCAGCCGCCGAATAGCCCGTCACGCTGCCGAGCAATGCCACCTCAACTCCTCCTCTCCAACGCCAGCCAACCGATCCCGACACACCCAATCC
>SIRY01000097.1 GCA_004366215.1 Actinomycetota bacterium
GACGTTGTTCTGACCGATCTGGAACGTCATGCCCATGTGGTTCCAGACCTGGTGAGGGTTCAACGGAATGCGATACTGACTAAAGAGGTGCTCGAGCTGCGCGTGGGCGCCTGCGAGCGCCTGCTGGATGGTTGTTACCATGCCTCCAGAGACAGAGGTGAAGTCCATCGTCATGACGTTCACGCCAGCGAGGGGGACCCGCTCGAGCAGCAAGTCGCGGATGACAGCTATCCCCGGATCCGAGAGCCCACTGGGCGTGGCTGGGAGCGTGACCCACACTTCGAGGCGAGGATCGTGCCGGAGCACGAGAGCCAGCGCTCGGGCTCGGCGCATGGACGCGGCTTGGCTCGCCAGAGCAGGTCCTTCGACGTCATAGTCGACGATGCTGCTGTGGTAGCGACTGATGACGGACTGGTACGCGGCGGCCAGCGAGGTCGGGCTGGCGCATGCCATCGAGAGGTGCGTGTGAGCTTGACCCCCGAACGAGACGATCGCCGTGCCGCCGATGGTTGCGTACTCAGCTAGTCGAGAGCCGAGGGCGAGCTGCTGATCCGCCTCGGACAGCGAGTACGCCCCGCCCCATGACGGGGCACAGCCGTGCTGGCTCGCAGCGACGACGAAGCCCAGTACCGTCTGCTTCGCTGCGTTCTGTGTCGGATCTTGGAAGGGGTAGCTCGGCGGCAGCGTCACGTCGACGTACGGGGCGAAGAACGATGCTCGCACAGGCGCTGCGTCGATGATGTGCTGCTGGATTCGCCAGGTTGCAAACGCGCCCGCGCCAGCGAGTACGCCGAGTCCAAGCACGATGCGAGCCGGGCTGTAGGCCGCGAGCCGGCGGCGCAGCGGCACGCGCGGTTCCTCGACGTCCTCGTGCTCCTCGTGAGGTAGGACGAGATCACGCACGGTGATGAGCCGCTGCGGAGGGTGTGAGTCTGAGGGAGAAAGCTCGGAGTGTGACATCTCATTCCTACTCGCACTGCTTTGGGTGCCTCACCTGCGACGACAGTTCGTCCGGAAGGCCTCATGCTACCCCTTCGAGTGTAGCCGGAGAGCCCGATGGCCTCGCGCGCGCGGTCGCAGTGCCTCGAGTTGCAACATTGCGTGCTGAAAACCGTTACGGGTGGTAGCTACGGGCCGGTACACTAGGTGCGTACAGTGATCACTGGCAGTGACAAATCGTGAGTTATAGCGCTACGTGGTGTAGCCGAAACGATGGGGCGCTGCGGAGGGGAGTTGTCGATGAGCCGCCCAGGTGTGATCCCGGCAGGGCGGCGGGGTCAGCGGGTCGCGAGGCAGGGGGGGGTCGTCGCTGAGTCTCGCATCCTGACCGCTCGGCTCGCTATCATGACCACCATCATCGGGTGGGTCGGCTACCTGATCTACTGGTTCTACTCTCAGTTCCTCAAGCAGGGTGCCTACACCGCCCAGGCGAAAGCCGAAGCGATCGCCTACCTCGCGATGATCACGCTGCTCGAGGCGTCCTCCCTCGCGTACCTCGTGGCGCGTCTCGGTCACCTCTATCGAGTTCGCGAGCACCGGAGGGTGCCGCGCGCAGCGCTCGATGACTTCTTCTGGCGCCGTCGCCCGGCGCTGACCATGATCATTCCCTCGTACCGCGAAGAGACGCGGGTCATTCGCAACACGCTCCTCTCAGCGGCCCTGCAGGAGTACCCGGACAAACGCATCGTCTTGCTCATCGATGATCCGCCGAACCCAACAGAGGAGCGACACCGAGTCCTGCTCGAGGCTGCTCGGACTCTCCCTGGCCAGCTCGAAGAGCTCTTACGGTACCCCGCGGAGGCGGTGCGAGCGAGCTACCAAGGGTTCTTGTCTCGCGTGGCGCCCTCGAACGGGACCGTGCCCGCGCGGGTCAGCGATCTCGACGACGATGAGGGGTGGCTCGAGGGCGTGTGGATCGAGCCTACGGAGTTGGTACGGCTGGCAGAGGCCTACGACCTCGCGGCGAGCTGGCTCACGCTCCAGGCGGAAGAACTACCGATCGTAGACCACACGGATGCCTTCCTACGCGATGAGGTGTTCCTCGCCCTCGCGCACGAGTTCGCCGAGGTCGCAGCGACGCTCCGCCAGGGAGCGGGTGAAGGGCGCCAAGTCGCCGCTGCGCGAGTTGCTCAGCTCTACGGACGCCTTCCTACGCGATGAGGTGTTCCTCGCCCTCGCGCACGAGTTCGCCGAGGTCGCAGCGACGCTCCGCCAGGGAGCGGGTGAAGGGCGCCAAGTCGCCGCTGCGCGAGTCGCTCAGCTCTACGGACGCCTCGAGAACGTCTTTCGCGCGAGTCTGACGAGCTTCGAGCGTAAGCAGTACGTGTCGCTGTCGTCTGAGCCCAATAAGGCGATGAACCTCAACTCCTACATCGGGCTTATGGGGGGGTCCTACAGCGTGCACCAGACCCTGGCGGGCAAAGTTCTGGTGGCAGACGACCCTGAGCATGCGACGTTCGTCGTGCCCAACCCAGACTACGTCCTCACGCTGGACGCCGACTCTACGTTGCTGCCGGAGTACTGCCTTCGGCTCGTCTACCTCCTCGAGCAAGAGGAGTACCGTCACGTCGCGATCGCGCAGACGCCGTACTCGGCGTACCCTGGAGCTGCGTCACGGCTCGAGCGCATCGCTGGTGCCACGACGGACATTCAGCACATCGTGCACCAAGGCCTCGCGAACTACCGAGCTGGATTCTGGGTTGGAGCCAACGCGGTCATCCGCAAGCGGGCACTCGACTCGCTCGAGGAGGTCTCCTGGGAAGGTGGCTACCCGGTCAAGCGCTACATCCGAGATCGCACGGCGATCGAAGACACCGAGTCCTCGGTGGACATCGCCGCGAAGGGATGGGAGATCTACAACTACCCAGAGCGACTGAGCTACTCAGCGACGCCGCCAGACTTTGGGGCGCTGTGCATCCAACGACGTCGTTGGGCCGATGGCGGACTCCTCGTTGTGCCCAAGCTCTGGCGCTACTACAAGCAGGCCAAGCAGGCAGGGAGGCAGTCGTTTGCAGAGTTCTACCTCCGGATGAACTACCTCGCATCGATCAGCTGGACGACCTTAGCGCTCCTCGTACTCCTCGTCTTTCCCTTCGCCAACGAGCTCGTCAGCCCGTGGATCGCTGTGCTCGCGGTGCCGTACTTCTTTGCCATGTCGACTGATCTCAAGTACGCCGGCTACCGGCGCCGGGACGTCATCGCCATCTACGGCTTCAACCTCATCCTCGTCGTAGTCAACCTCGCCGGGACCGTGAGCTCGATCGGTCAGGCGGTGACAGGTGCGAGGGCGACCTTTGCACGAACTCCGAAGATTCGGCGACGAACGGTGACACCGATGCTGTTCGTCGTGGCGCCCTACGCGCTCGTCGCCCTCGCTGGCTACACCCTGGTGCACGACTGGGAGCACCACGCGGTCAACTCCATCCTCTTTGCCGCAGTCAACCTCGTCGCTGCCGTCTTTGCCATCGTGGCCTTCATTGGACTCCGTGCGAGCGTGCAAGATATCTGGATCCAGATTCTGCCGTGGTTCCGTAAGCGTCGAAGGGTCGTTCACGAACCTACGCGCGTCCAGATCGGGGTTCCAGCGGAGGATCTTGGTGCGTGGGAGCACGTCCTCGACCTAGGGACGAGCGCGGCGGTCGCGACGGCGGTGGCGCCACGCGTGCAGGTGCGCTCACGGAGCGAAGGTCGCCCTGAGCGAGGAGCGCGTCAGCAGAGCCTCGACGCGTACGGTCTCGAGACACTCTCCCAGCCCATCTACGACATTGAGGCCGGCCGCATCGTCGGTTACGAGCTCTACCAGCGCATCAACGGCGAGGCGCCTCCGGTGGAGCTGGCTCGCCTCGGCATCGACGATGCACTCCACCTAGAGCGACACCTGCTCGAGCGAGCGGGGAGCGCGGTGCAGCATCTGCCGCCTGATGCCTGGGTCAGCGTCAACCTCTCGGCGTTGGCGCTTCGCGACGTCACGAAGCGACGGCCAAGACTTGCGCTCCGCGACGGCGTGTTCTTCGACGTCTCGGTCGGCGCGCAGCGCGGTTTCGTCGACGGGCTTGCTCAAGACGTGCTGAGCTACGCGACCAGCCGTCTCGCCCTCTCGCTCGACGACGTCGTTCCAGACGCGCCCACGCTCGTCGTGGTACGTCGGGTTCGTCCTCGGATGATCAAGCTCGATCCGAACTGGATCCACGATCTGCCGTCGAGTGACGCGAAGCAGGCTCAGACGCAGGTCCTCATGCGGATCGCTGGCGAGTCAACGATCCTCGTGGCCGAGGGCGTGGAGGACGAGGAGGAGCTCGAGGTCCTGCGCCGGTTGGGTGTTCGATTCGCGGAGGGCTACCTTCTCGGTCCGCCGCGTCAGCTCGACGAGCTTGGCGACCACCTCCAGCGCTAGGAGCGGGTTGCCCACCAGTCGAGGAGCCGGCGGCGCGCTTCGTCGGGGTCGCGCAGCCCCTCCTCGATGGTGAGGTCGGTCAGCATGCGGAGGGCCTCACCAACGAGCGGTCCCGGGCCGATGCCGAGGAGACGCATGACCTCGACTCCGTCGATCGGAGGGCGCAGGGAGCGCAGAGCGTCGCGTTCTGCCAGGGCGGCGGCTCGCTGCGTGAACTCAGCCATGCGCTCAGCGAAGAGGCGACGTCGACGTTCGTTGCGAGTCGTCGCATCGCAGGTCGTCAGCTCGTTGAGGTCGTCGAGGAGGTCGCCCGCGTCGCGGACGTAGCGCCGCACGGCCGCGTCGGTCCAGCCCTGCGCGTAGGTGTGGAAGCGCAGGTGCAGCTCCACGAGGCGTGCCACGTCGTCGACGACGTCGTTGGGGAAGCGCAGCCCTCGAAGGATGGCTCGAGCCATACGCGCTCCGACGACGTCGTGGTAGTGGAAGCTCACACCGCCTGGACCGATGGTCCGCGTCGCTGGTTTGCCGATGTCGTGGAGCACGGCCGCGAGGCGAAGCCGCAGGCGGGGGCTACACCGGGCGGTGACGGCGATGGTGTGGGCGAGCACGTCTTTGTGGCGGTGAATCGGGTCTTGCTCGAGGCGAAGCGCAGGCAGCTCAGGCAGGAACTGTGCCGCGAGCGGCGTGTCTACGAGAAACCAGAGTCCACGAGTTGGATCCGACGTGAGGAGCAGCCGAGAGAACTCGTCGCGAATCCGCTCCCGCGAGACGATCGCGAGGCGTGGGGCGAGCTCGGTGACGGCTCCGACGAGCGCATGGTCCGGCGTGAGACTGAAGCGCGCGATGAACCTCGCCCCTCTCAGCATACGCAGGGGGTCATCTTCGAATGATGTGTGCGGGGAGCGTGGCGTGCGCAAGCGGCGCTCGAGGAGGTCCCTGAGCCCCTCGAATGGGTCGATGAGTGACGGATCCGTCGTCGTCAGCTCGACCGCCATCGCGTTGATCGTGAAGTCTCGCCGCTCAAGGTCGCCGGTGATGGACGCGAGGTACTCGACGGAGGGCTTGCGGCTCGAGACGTCGTAGCGCTCTCCGCGGTGTGTCGTGATCTCGAGAGCGAGCCTGCCAAGGTGCACGGCGATCGTACCGAACCGCTGACCCGCGAGGTTGCGGTGCGTCACCTGCGGCGGCAGGAGGGCGAGGATCTCCTCCGGCGTCGCGTCCGTCGTGAGGTCCACGTCGCTGCTCAGGGTGAGCCCAAGGACGGCGTCGCGTACGACGCCGCCGACGAGGTAGAGCCGTCGTCGCGCATCGCGGAACCGGGTCGTGAGCGGTTCGAGCTCCTCCATGAGCGGGCGGAGCAGAGCGGGCAACACGGCGCTGGAGACTACTCGCCCCGTGCATCACGCGCTCGCGCGAGCGAGTCCGCTCGCAGGCGAGCGAGGGTCGCAACCAAGTCGTGGTCGACGTCGGTGCTTGGAGCCTCTCCACAGTCTACACGCTCGTGGAGTAACGTCGCGATCGTGACCGCCGTCCCGTGCTCGAGCGCCTCGAGGTCGTAGCCTCCCTCGAGGAAGACGATTGTACGACCGGGACGAACGACGTCGAGGGCCAACGCAACGAACGCGGCGAAGTCGGGGCTTCGAAAGTCGAGTTCGGTCAGCGGATCGGCAGGGTGGCCGTCGTAGCCAGCAGACACGAGCGCCCAGGTCGGATGGAAGTCCACGACGTGGGGCAAGGCGATCGACTCGAGAGCGACACGCGCCGTGAGTCCGGTTGATCTCGGTGGTAGCGGGAGGTTGATGGTCGTGCCGACCCCGCGTCCAACACCCACATCGCCGATCCGGCCCGTTCCTGGGAAGAGCGGGTACTGGTGCGTCGAGACGTAGAGGACGTTTGGGTCCTCTCGAAAGATCGCCTCGGTTCCATTGCCGTGGTGAGCGTCGAAGTCGAGGATGAGGACGCGCTCCCCGCGACGCGTCAGCTCGCGTGCGACGATGGCAACGTTATTGAGCAGGCAAAATCCCATCGCCGTGTCGCTCGTGGCGTGGTGGCCAGGAGGACGTAGGGGTAGGAACGCTGCGTCGGCGACCTCACTCGCGAGGAGCTGCACCGCGTCGAGACCCGCTCCAGCAGCAAGGAGTGCCGCATCGAAGGACGCGTCGTTCACGGTGGTGTCAGCGTCGAGTGGCCCGCCGCCCATGAGGCAGAAGCGCTCGAGCGCATCGACGTGAGCGGGCAGGTGGACGGCCTCGACGGCAGCTCGCGGCGCTGGTGTCGGTGAGAATCGTACGAGGGCATCCTCAAAGCGCGACAGGGCGCGCTCGACGGCGCGTAGACGCTCCGGGCGCTCAGGGTGCCACGGGCCGGGATCATGCTCAAGGAAGCGTGGATGGGTCCCGACCGCGATGCCTCGCACACCGACATCCTACGCCTGCTACGAGCCACGCCGTTGGCAAGGGGGCTACCATGGTGGCATCGGGTACGCGTTCGCTGACCAAAGCCCTGAGGGTACCACCGTTCATATCGCAGGTCGAAGCGTTCGGCTCTCGCCGTGGTACGGCTTCGAAGGGGCGGTGCTCCTCGGCGTACCGCCAGCCCTGTGGCTCCGTGAGCCGGGTTGGCTCGACGTGGCGCGCACCGCAGCCAGCGCACGAGGGTGGAAGCGGTTCCTCGTACAGGCGACGTCGCTTGCGCAGCGGCACGTGCTCGAGGGCGCGGGCTGGCTGCTCGTCGATGAGCTCTACGTCCTGTTCCGCCGCAGCGCCCTTGCGATCCCGCCAGTGCCGCCGAGTGCGTACGCGGCTGAGCTGCGGCGAGGTCGCGCGGCGGACACCGCGGAGCTTCTCGAGGTCGATCACCGCTGCTTCGAGCCGTTCTGGATGATGAACGAGCTTGCCTTGCGAGAAGCGCTCCGTGCGACTCCTCGAACGCGTTTTCGCGTGCTCACGAGCGGGGGCGAGGACGACCGTCTGGTTGGGTACGCTGTGTTCGGCCTCGGCGCCGGCGAAGGCTACCTGCAGCGCATCGCTGTTGATCCCCGCTTCCAGGGGCGAGGATTTGCGACTCGCCTGATCGTCGACGGCCTACGGTGGGCAAAGAGGTGGAGAGCGCGCCGGGTTGGGGTCAACACGCAGCGATCGAATCAGCGGGCGCTTCGCCTCTACCAGCACCTCGGCTTTGAGGTCGAGCCGGAGGGCATCGCGATC
>SIRY01000098.1 GCA_004366215.1 Actinomycetota bacterium
GCGCTCGCCGGGCGCGTCCCACGAGGGCGTCGAGACCTCGACGCGCGCGGCGGGTCCAGCGCTCTTCGAGGAGCTTGCCAGCCCCGATGACCGCGACGATCATGGCGGGGGCGTCGAAGTACGTGGGCGCGCTGCGGTCTGCGGTGACGGTGACGACGGCGCTCGCGAGCCACGCCGTCAGCGCGCCGACCGCGACGAGCGTGTCCATCGAGACGCTCGCGTGCCGAGCGGCGCGAGCGGCGGCGACGAAGAAGGGACGCCCGGCTGTCGCGAGTACGAGCGCGCTCGCGACGAGCTCGCCGAGGCGGGCGGGCTCGGTCGCTGGGGCGAGCATCGCGGCGAGCGCCACGACGCCCGCGACGACGAGCGAGGGCAGCGAGAAGCGCGAGGCGGTCGCCTCTGAAGGGGCGAGCGAGGCGTCGTAGCCGGTTCGACGGATCGTGCGCAGGAGCTCAGCGAGGTCGACGGCGGTGGGGTCGAAGGTGACCTCAGCGCGCCCGGTCGCAAAGTTCACCGTGGCCGTGACGCTCGGCAGGCGTCGCAGGCTCCGCTCGATCCGAGCAGCGCACGACGTGCAGGTCATGCCCTCGACGCGTAGGTCGAGGGCCTCTCGCGCCTCAGTCGGTCGCGACACCTTCGTAGCCTGCCTCGCGGACCGCTGCGAGCACCGTCTCCTCGTCGACTTCGCCCTGAGAACGCACGACCATCGTCCCGGAGGCAAGGTCGATGTCGACGCCGTCGATCCCGGCGACGGCCGCGACCTCGCGCCGCACGGCGTTGACGCAGTGGTCGCAGGTCATACCGGTTACCTGGAAGTGCCGCTCGATCATCGCCGCTCCTCTCGCTCAGCGAGCTCGCTCGCTGCCCGCCCCTCCAGTCTACGGGTCGGGCAGGGATGAGCAGAGGGCGCGACGCGTCGAAGAGGCGGCGAGCGGATTCGAACCGCTGTACAAGGCTTTGCAGGCCTCTGCCTCACCTCTCGGCCACGCCGCCGTGTTCGGCGGTCAGGCTAGCGGCCGTGCGCTCGGCGGACTACCACTTGGCCCACGCCCGTGCAAGACTAGGAACGTGGACGTTCGAACGCGCCGCGTCGTTGGCTGGACGGTTGGCGTCGTCGCGATCGTCGTCGCTGCGATCGGGTCGCTCGCCGCCATCCCCTCTGGGGGAGGCTCGGACGCGGCGGTGCCGATCCCCTCGTCTGCGACGACGTCGCTGCCGGCGTGGGAGTCGCTCGACCCGGGTCACGTCGTCCCTGCCAACATCGACCGCACGATCCTCATCCCTGCGTCGGCCGCGGTGGTCGGCACCCACGACGCGAACCCCTTCGGCTCTGAGTTCGACGCCTGGATCAGCCTCCGGACGACGCAGAGCCCGAGAGCGCTCGGAGCCTTCTTCCAAGCGGCGCTGCCTGACGAAGGGTGGCACATCAGCTCGCTGAGCGTCACGCGGACGAGCCTCGAGCTCATTGCGTCGAAGGCGGGCTCGGATGGCTCGTACTGGGAGGTGGGCATCAAAGATCCCGTCGCAGGCAGCCCGGGCGCGCCGCTGCAGGTGCGCCTGCTCCAGGTGTCGTTCTCGTAGCCTCTGTGCCTATGGCGCACCCTCTACACGCCGTCGTCGTCGGCGCTGGCCCGGCCGGCTCGAGCGCAGCCTCCGTGCTCGCGGCAGGCGGCTGGCGCGTGACGCTCGTCGACCGCGCGCGCTTTCCGCGCGACAAGGCCTGTGGCGACGTCGTCGGGCCGGCAGCCATCGCCGAGCTCGCGCGGCGTGGCGTCACGCTCGAGGCCTCGTGGCCGAGGATCGCTGACATCGTGATCGGGGCGGGGGGTCGCAGCGCGGTGCTGCCTGGAACCCCGGGCGTCGCCCACCCGGGAGAGGGCCGAGTCGTGCCGCGACTCGTCTTCGACGAGCTGCTGCGCTCCCGCGCCCTCGATGCGGGCGCGCGCTGGCGAGAGGGCCGAGTCGAGGCGGTCCGCTACGGCAGCGATGGGGTGGTCGTCCGTCTCGGCGACGACGAGCTGCGGGCGGCCGTCGTCGTCGCGGCCGACGGCGCTCTCAGCCAGGTCGCTCGCAGCGCTGGCCTGCGCGACGACTCGGTCGCGCTGTGGGGTTTCGCGCTGCGCTGCTACGTCGACGACGCCGAGGTGGCCGAGGACCGCGTGGATCTGTTCCGCACTGAGCCCGGCGTCGCGAGCTACGGGTGGGTGTTTCGCGGCCCGCGGGGCGTCGCGAACGTCGGCGTCGGTGTCGGGGTCGGCTCAGCGCGCTCGCGGGTCCGCGACCTACGCGCACTCCTCGAGCGCTACCTCAACGCTCGCGGGCTCCGTCCGTCGGGAGCGCCCCTCGGTGGGTGGCTGCGCATGGGCGCGCGCGGTACGGTCGCTGCTCGGGGACGGGTCCTCGCCGCTGGAGACGCCGCCGGCCTCGTCAACCCACTCCAGGGCGAGGGGATCGGCGCCGCGATCGCCTCGGGTGCCAGAGTCGGCGAGCTGCTCCTCGAGCTCGGCCCGACCCGCGCGGGCGCTGCGTGGCGAGGGGAGTTCGCTGAGCGGTGGCTCCCGTTCCTGAGGGGAGCCGCGCTGGTGCACGAGGTCGCGCTGCGCGCCCCGCGGCTGACGGACTGGGCCGTGGCGCGGGTCGTGTCGCTGAGCGCGCGCTCTCAGGCAGTCGCTCGCGGATTCGGTGCCTGGGCGAACGGACTCGTGCGC
>ML178762.1:0-2877 GCA_004366215.1 Actinomycetota bacterium
GGACACGCCGACTACATCAAGAACATGATCACCGGCGCTGCCCAGGTGGATGGTGCGATCCTCGTCGTGGCCGCCACCGACGGCCCGATGCCTCAGACGCGTGAGCACGTGCTGCTCGCGCGCCAGGTGGGGGTCCCCTACATCGTCGTCGCCCTGAACAAGGCGGATATGGTCGACGACGAGGAGCTCCTCGACCTCGTCGAGCTCGAGGTCCGTGAACTGCTCAACCAGTACGAGTTCCCCGGCGACGACGTGCCGATCGTGCGCGTGTCCGCGCTCAAGGCGCTCGAGGGTGACCCAGCGTGGGAGGAGAAGATCCTCGAGCTTATGAACGCAGTGGATGAGTACATCCCTGAGCCACAGCGTCCGGTGGACAAGCCCTTCCTCATGCCGATCGAGGATGTCTTTACGATCTCGGGTCGTGGAACCGTCGTCACCGGCAAGGTCGAGACCGGCAAGGTGCGCGTTGGCGACGAGGTCGAAATCGTCGGCCTGCGGCCGACGCAGAAGACCGTCGCGACCGGCGTCGAGATGTTCAACAAGCTGCTCGACGAGGGTCAGGCGGGAGACAACATCGGCGTGCTGCTTCGTGGCACGAAGAAGACCGACGTCGAGCGTGGCCAGGTGCTCTGTAAGCCCGGCTCGATCACTCCACACACCACCTTCGAGGCCAACGTCTACGTCCTGACCAAGGAAGAGGGTGGCCGGCACAAGCCGTTCTTTAACAACTACCGGCCTCAGTTCTACTTCCGTACCACCGACGTGACGGGGACGATCACGCTGCCGGAGGGCACGGAGATGGTGATGCCGGGCGACAACATCGTGATGACCGTGGAGCTCCTCAAGCCGGTCGCGATGGACGAGGGGCTTCGGTTCGCGATCCGAGAGGGTGGCCGCACGGTCGGCGCAGGCCGCGTGGTGAAGATCATCAAGTAGTCACGATCGCGAGCGTGAGGGCCCCGGTGCAGCCGGGGCCCTCACGTGTCGCTGGCCGAGGGATCGGAGGATGCTGGTGAGTGAGGGTGGAAAGCAGCGCATACGTGTGCGCCTCAAGGGGTTCGACCACGAGATCCTCGAGGCGTCGACGAGGCGCATCGTCGATACGGTGACTCGGACGCAAGGTAAGGTCGTCGGCCCGGTGCCACTGCCGACCGACATCCACCGCTACACCGTGATTCGCTCGCCCCACAAGTACAAGGACTCGCGAGAGCACTTCGAGATGCGGGTGCACAAGCGCCTCCTCGACATCGTGGACCACTCGGCGAAGACGGTCGACGCGCTCAAGCGGCTCGAGCTGCCGGCAGGCGTCGACATCGAGATCAAGATTCAGAACCCCTAGGCGTGGGCCGGCGAGACGGGCTGCCGGCTATGCTGCAGGAGTTGCCTTCCGTCCGGTCGTGCCTCCGTGTGGAGGGACCTTCCGGCGGTGTGTGGTGGGTGGCTCACCAAGAGGCTCACAAGAGGGATTGAAGTCCGCGGGTGAGGCGGCGCTACGGCGCGCGTAAGGCAGAGGAACCATGGCCAAGAGGGCGTTTGTCGGGGAGAAGGTCGGCATGACTCAGGTCTGGACCGACGGGGACCGAGCGGTCCCGGTGACGGTCATCAAGGTCGTGCCGACGTGGGTCGTGCGGAGAAAGACCAAGGATCGGGACGGCTACGACGCCGTCCAGGTGGCGGTTGGCAGAACGAAGGCGCAGCGCCTGACGAAGCCCGTGCTCGGGCAGTTCCAGGCGCGTGGCGTGGAGCCGGGCTCGCGAATCATGGAGCTCGAGCTCGACGCCGCGGAGGAGCTCGAGCCCGGCACGGTCATCGGGCTCGAGGGCTTCGAGCCGGGCATGCGTGTCGACGTGGTCGGGGTATCGAAGGGTCATGGCTTTGCCGGTGGGATGAAGCGGCACAACTTCCGGGGCCAGGGGGCGTCGCACGGTAACCACAAGAAGCACCGCGCGCCCGGCTCGATCGGAGCGTGCGCGACGCCGGCGCGCGTCTTCAAGGGGACGCGCATGGCTGGTCGCTACGGCCACGCACGCGTGACGATCCAGAACCTCGAGGTCGTGCGCTCAGAGCCAGAGCGCCAACTCGTGCTCGTCAAGGGGTCCGTACCGGGCGCCCGAGGCACGATGCTCGTGGTGCGCGACGCGGTGAAGGGACAGAGGTAGCCATGGCTCCGATCGCAAAGGTCATCGACGCCCTTGGCACCGTGGTCGGTGAAGAGGCGCTGCCGGTGTCGGTGTTTGGGCGTGTGCCGAACCTCGCCTTGCTGCACCAGGTGGTCGTCGCCGAGCAGGCGGGTGCTCGACGGGGGACGCACGCCACGCGTGGCAGGTCTGCGGTGTCGGGCGGTGGAGCGAAGCCCTACCGCCAGAAGGGCACCGGCAACGCCCGTCAGGGTTCGATCCGAGCGCCGCAGTTCAAGGGAGGCGGCACGGTCCACGGCCCGCAGCCTCGGACGTACCGTCACCACACGCCACGCAAGATGCTTCGAGCTGCGCTCGCACAGTCGCTTTCGGACCGCGCACAAGGCGGCGTCGTCTACCTCCTCGCGGCGCCGGGCTTCGAGCGCGTCTCGACGAAGGCCGCCGCAGCCTGCCTGCGGGGAGCGGAGCTCCACGAGCGCAAGGTGCTCGCGATCGTGGGTGGTGGCGAGGACGAGGTCGTCGTCAAGAGCGTGCGCAACCTTGTGAACGTGCGTGTCGGGCGTGCGGCGTTCGTCCTCGTGAGCTCGGTGCTTAGCGCGGATGCGCTGCTCCTCACAGAGGGTGGTCTTCGTGAGCTCGTCGGGCGCTTGGGAGAGGAGGTGGCGCAGTGAGCGGTCGGGATCCCTATGCAACGATCATCGCGCCGGTCGTCTCCGAGAAGAGCTACGGGCTCCGTGAG
>ML178762.1:2887-6753 GCA_004366215.1 Actinomycetota bacterium
AACGGCTCTTTGGCGTGCACGTCGTGAAGGTCAACACGCTGCGACGCAAGGGTAAGGGGCGCCGCAGTCGGCGCACCGGCAGGGTGAGCGTCGAGCCGACGCGGAAGGTTGCCTACGTCACCCTCCGCAGCGGTGAGCGCATCGAGTTGTTGGAGAGCTAGGGATGGGACTTCGCAAGCGCAAGCCGACGAGCCCTGGGCGACGCTTCCAGTCGGTGTCGGACTTCTCAGACATCACGAAGGATCGTCCAGAGCGCAGGCTTCTGCGGCCGCTCGTCGGCTCTGGTGGTCGCAACGCCGATGGCCACAAGACGGCGCGGCACCGCGGAGGCGGACACAAGCGCCAGTACCGCGTGATCGACTTCCGGCGGCGCAAGGATGGCGTGCCGGCAACCGTGGCGGCCATCGAGTACGATCCGAACCGCAACGCTCGCATCGCGCTGCTGCACTACCACGATGGAGAGAAGCGTTACATCCTCGCGCCAAAGGGCCTCACCGTCGGGATGCGGGTGAGCTCGGGGCCTGACGCGGACATCACCGTGGGCTCGGCTCTGCCGTTGCGAAGCATTCCCGTCGGCACCACCGTGCACAACGTGGAGCTGCGGCCGGGACAGGGCGGCAAGCTTGCGCGGAGCGCAGGGATGGGCGTGCAGCTCGTCGGCAAAGACGGTGAGTACGCGACGCTCCGCTTGCCCTCGACGGAGATGCGGCGGGTACCGATCGACTGCCGCGCCACCATCGGAGAGGTCGGCAACGCAGAGGCTGAGCTCGTCTCGATCGGCAAGGCTGGCCGAAACCGCTGGCGCGGGGTGCGACCCCAGACTCGTGGCGTCGCGATGAACCCCGTCGACCATCCGCTCGGGGGCGGTGAAGGCAAGACGTCGGGTGGGCGACATCCCGTGTCACCCTGGGGCAAGCCCGAGGGGAGGACGAGGCGGCGCCACCTGCCGAGTGACAAGCTCATCGTTCGTCGCCGTCGCGCCCGCGGGGCGAGGAGGTAAGCGGTGCCACGCAGTGTCAGCAAGGGTCCGTTCGTGGATGCGCACCTGCTGAAGAAGATCGACCAGCTCAACGCAGCGGGTGAGAAGCGAGTGATCAAGACGTGGTCTCGCCGATCGACCATCATTCCGGAGATGGTGGGCCACACCATCGCGGTGCACGACGGACGCAAGCACGTGCCGATCTACGTGACGGAGTCCATGGTCGGTCACAAGCTCGGTGAGTTCGCTCCCACGCGGACGTTCCGCTACCACGCGGGCCAAGAGAAGTCGGCGAGGAGGCGGTGATGGCGGGCGCGGCGACGTCGAGGCCGGGAGGGCGTGCCGTCCTTCGCAACTACGGCGTGTCGGCCTCGAAGGTGCGAGCGGTGCTCTCGGTCGTGCGAGGCAAGCCTGTCGACCAAGCGATCCGGGACCTCTCCCTCGTCGCGCGGGGTCCGGCGGAGGCGGTGGGCAAGCTCCTTGCGAGCGCAGTCGCGAACGCGACGGTTCAGCACGGCCTCGGCGTCAACGACATGGTGGTGCGCCGCGCGTTCGCCGACGAGGGGACGACGCTCAAGCGCTTTCGGCCCCGTGCACGGGGCAGGGCGACCCGGATCCGTAAGCGGAGCTGCCACGTCACGATCATCGTGGAGGAGATGACACCCGAAGAGCGGGTGCGCGTGCAGCTTCAGCGAGGACGCCAGTCCGTCAGCCGGCAACGGCGCGTGCAGAGCTCACGGCGACGGGAGATCCAGGCTGAAGGGGCTCCAGAGGCGGCGGCACGTGAGGCGCAGGGCGCCGAGGTGGGGGAGGAGTAGTCGTGGGCCAGAAGGTGCATCCGTACGGGTTTCGCCTCGGGGTCACCACCGACTGGAAGTCTCGGTGGTACGCAGACAAGGACTACCAACGCTGGCTCATTGAGGACGAGAAGATCCGCTCGTGGCTCGAGCGAGAGTTGCGGACGGCGTCGGTGTCGCGAGTGGACATCGAGCGGACGCGCGACCGCGTCCGTGTCGACATCCACACGGCTCGCCCGGGGATCGTGATCGGCAAGAAGGGCGTCGAGGTCGAGCGCCCGCGGCGTGAGCTCGAGCGCCGTTGCGCTCCGGCCAAGGTGCAGCTCAACGTCGAGGAGATCCGCCAGCCCGACCTCGACGCCACCATCGTCGCCCAGAGCATCGCCGACCAGATCTCTCGGCGCGTGAGCTTTCGGCGGGCGATGAAGCGAGCCATCCAGGTGGCTATGAAGGAAGGTGCTCGCGGGATCACGGTCCAGTGCGCAGGGCGACTCGGTGGCGCGGAGATGTCGCGGCGCGAGACGCACCGCGAGGGCCGGGTGCCACGCCACACGCTGCGCGCCGACATCGACTACGGGATGCGAGAGGCGCGCACGACCTACGGTCAGATCGGCGTCAAGGTATGGATCTACAAGGGCGACGTCGTGCCCTACCAGACGCTGACCTCTCAGGCGCCACGGGTGGCGTCGACCGGGGTGCGGCCAAGTGGCCCGATCCGTGCTCAGACCGGCGCCCGACGTCGGGCAGCGGAGGCGTCGCGACCAGCGGAGGTCGCCGTACCCGAGAGCCAGGACGAGTTCGAGCGTCTCCTCGCTGAGGAGGAGGAGATCGAGCGTCGCACCCGCGATGACGGGCGCGAGGCCCCTCACTTCAAGAAGGAGGTGGACTAGCGATGCTGATGCCTCGCAAGGTCCGGCACCGCAAGGTCCAGCGTGGTCGACTCCACGGGACTGCGAAGGGAGGGACGGACATCACGTTTGGTCGTTACGGCATCCAAGCCCTCGAGCCAGCGTGGGTGACCGCCCGACAGATCGAAGCAGCCCGCATCGCGATGACGCGTCACGTTCGCCGCGGCGGCAAGGTGTGGATCCGCATCTTCCCCGACAAGCCGATCACGAAGAAGCCAGCGGAGACGAGGATGGGGTCTGGCAAGGGCAATCCAGAGTACTGGGTTGCGGTGGTCAAGCCGGGGCGGATCCTCTTTGAGCTCGACGGCGTGGGCGAGGAGCTCGCTCGTGAGGCGATGGAACGCGCGATTCAGAAGCTGCCGATGAAGGCGCGCTTCGTGGTGCGTGAGGACGTGGAGGTGCTCGAAGGGGGCCGAGGGTGACGAAGGCTCGGGAGCTGAGGGCGATGAGCCCCGAGGATCTCAACGACCGGCTCGGGCAACTCAAGCGCGAGCTGCTCGAGCTTCGCTTCGCGATCGCGACGGGCCAGGGCACGCAGACGGCGAAGCTGGGCGAGCTGCGTCGCGAGATCGCTCGGGTCGAGACGGTTCGGCGTGAGACCGCGCTCGCCGCGGAGCCACGCGAGCGTCGGCGCGGACGAACGACGAGGAGTGCGAGACGGTGAGTCCGGAGCAAGAACAGCGAGAGCGCGGCCGTCGCAAGGTGCGAGAGGGCATCGTTGCGAGCGCCAAGATGGACAAGACAATCGTGGTAGAGGTGCACCAGCGCGTGCGGCATCCGCAGTACCAGCGCACGATCGCGAGGCGACGTCGGCTCTACGCTCACGACCCAGCCAACGAGGCTCGGGAAGGGGATCGGGTCGAGGTCGCTGAGACGAGGCCGCTCTCGCGGCTCAAGAGGTGGCGCCTCGTTCGTATCGTGGAGCGTGCTAGATGATCCAGCAGGAGTCTCGTCTTCGCGTCGCCGACAACTCTGGCGCCCGTGAGGTGCTGTGCATTCGGGTGCTCGGCGGGTCTCGGCGGCGCTACGCGAGCATCGGCGACGTCTTCATCGCGACTGTGAAGGACGCGCTGCCCGGTGCGGCCGTGAAGAAGGGTGACGTAGTCAAGTGCGTCGTCGTGCGCACCCGCAAGGAGGTGCGACGCGCTGACGGGTCCTACATCCGCTTCGATGACAACGCAG
>SIRY01000101.1 GCA_004366215.1 Actinomycetota bacterium
TGGGCACGATGATGATGGCGGTGTCGCTCGCCGGCTCGAGCAGGCTCATCGAGCGACGCCCGTAGAGCGGCAGGCACATCTGGGCGTGGAGGTAGCTCGAGCGGTGCGAGTAGACGACGCCTTTGGTGTTGCCGGGCGTGCCTGAGGTGTAGCAGACCATCGCCGCGCGCGTCTCTTCGAGGCTCGGCCACGGGTACGGCGAGGCGTCGGCAGCGTCGAGCAGCGTCTCGTAGTCGTGGATGCGGAGGTCTGGACGCGCGCGCTGGATGGTCTCGACGACGCCGGGGTCGAGCACCGGCCCGATCACGACGAGGTCACGCACGCTCGGCGTCTCCCCGAGCACCGCTTGGAGCAGTCCGAGCACGGTGTTGTCGACGAGGAGCACACGGTCGTCGGCGTCAGCGATGACGAAGCGCAGCTGGTCCGGGAAGAGTCGCAGGTTGATCGTGTGGAGGACCGCACCCATCGAAGGTACCGCGAAGTAGGCCTCGAGGTGCGGGTGGTGGTTGAAGCTGAAGGTACCGACGCGATCGCCGTCGCCGACGCCGAGCCCGCGCAGCGCGTGCGCGAGCCGATGGACTCGCCTCGCGACCTCGTCGAAGCTGAACGACGCGACGTAGTCCTCTCCGAGGTAGGTGTGCACCCTCGCTGTCGGGAACTCCCGCGCACCGTACTCGAACATCGCTCGCACCCCGAGGGTGCCGTGCTGCATCGTGGCGTCCACCACCACCTCCTCCCTCCGCGTCCATCGTGCCACACGAACGGCCCCCCTGCCACGCACGCGGGACCTTCGTCCCTGCACGACGAGTGAGGTGCTCGCTAGACTTCCGCGCGATGGAGCGCGTGGTCGTCGTCGGCGGAGGGATCGCCGGCGTCACCATCGCCCTTGAGCTCGCACAGCGTGGCCGCAGCGTCACCGTCGTGGAGGACCCAGCCCGGCCTGCGACGACGCCGGTCGCGGCGGGCATGCTGGCCCCGGCCGCTGAGACCGACTTCGGCGAGGAGCTCCTCGTCACGCTCGAGCGCGACGCCCGCGCGCTCTGGCCCGAGCTCGCTCGGTTCCTCGCTGGCGAGACCGGCGTCGACGTGCTCTTCGAGGCGACCGGTACGCTCGTCGCCGCGCAGACGCCTGGCGACCTCGAGCACCTCGGCCACCTCGCCACCCTCCAGCAGCGCCTCGGCCTCGCTGCGAGGCTGCTCGGTCGCGACGAGCTGCTCGCCCTCGAGCCAGCGCTCGCCTCACACCTCGCGGGCGGCGTGCTCCTGCCCGACGACGCGCAGGTCGACAACCGCCGAGCCCTCACGGCGCTCTGGGTCGCCGCACGGCGCGCCTCGGTCGAGCGGCGCGACGCGAGGGCCGTCGACGTCGCTCCTCGCAGCGTCGAGCTCGACGACGGTAGCCGCCTCAGCGCCGAGGCCGTCGTCGTCGCGACGGGGTCGTGGCTCCCAGAGCTCTGCGCCCTCCCCATCCAGCCCGTCAAGGGGGTCACCATCCGCGGCACGCTGCCAGCGCCACTTCGGCCGACGCACTGCCTTCGCGGCGAGCTCCGTGGCCGTCGTGTCTACGTCGTGAGCCGTCGCAGTGGCGAGCTCGTCGTCGGCGCGACCGCCGAGGAGGCTCCACTCGACGACCGAGCCCCGCGAGCCCGCGACCTCCTCGACCTCCTCGAGGACGCTCGCGCTCTCCTGCCTGCGCTCGGCGAGCTCGCCGTCAGCGACGTCGCCGTCGGCTTCCGGCCCGCGACGCCAGATGGGCTCCCGCTCGCCGGCGCCCTCGAAGACGGCCTGTGGGTCCACGGCGGTCACTACCGCCACGGGATCCTGCTCGCACCCCTCACCGCTCGCTACCTCGCCGCGGCGATGTGCGGCGAGGCGAGCGACCCTCGGCTCACCGCGCTCGCGCCGGCTCGCTTCGTGGGGGCTCGGTGAGCAGGGTCACGCTCAACGGCGAGCCGCGCGAGGTCCACGCTGCCGACCTCGCGGCCCTCGCGAGCGAGCTCGCCCTCCCTGAGCGTGGCGTCGCGATCGCCCGCAACGGCGAGGTGGTTCCCCGGAGTCGCTGGCACGAGACGCCACTACACGACGGCGACGCGATCGAGCTCGTCACCGCCGTCCAAGGAGGCGCTTTGTGAGCCTCACGATCGGCTCGCTCTCCCTCGACTCGCCGCTCATCCTCGGCACCGGCGGCGCACGTCGGTTGGACGACATCGAGGCCTCCGTCGCGACGGTCGCGCTGCGGCGCTACCGGCCGGGTGCGAGCTCCCTCTACGAGCTCCTCGCTCGACTCGGCGTGACGCCGCTACCGAACACAGCGGGGGCACACACCGCGAGCGAGGCGGTGCTGCTCGCCGAGCTCGGGCGCGAGGCGCTCGGCGTCCCCTTCGTCAAGCTCGAGGTCGTCATCGACGACCGGAGCCTCCTGCCCGACCCCGTCGAGCTCGTCCGCGCCACCGAGCAGCTCAGCGCACGCGGCTTCGAGGTCCTCGCGTACACGAACGACGACCCCGCCACCGCAGCGCTCCTCGAACGCGCCGGCGCGGTCGCGGTCATGCCGCTCGCGAGCCCCATCGGTTCGGGCCTTGGCATCCAGAATCCGCGCAACCTCGTCGCCATCGTCGAGGGAGCCTCGGTGCCCGTCGTCGTCGACGCCGGCATCGGCGCGCCGTCGGACGCGGCACTCGCGCTCGAGCTCGGTGCCGACGCGGTGCTCGTCGCCTCGGCGATCATGCGCGCCCACGACCCCGCGGCCATGGCGCAAGCGATGGCGCTCGCCGTCGAGGCAGGACGGCTCGCTCGAGCCGCGGGCAGGATCCCTCGTCAGCCGCTCGCGCTCGCCTCCTCCCCGACCGAGGGCCTGCCGAACCTCTCCATTTAGCCGACTCGTCGCCGCAACGCTCCGCGCCCCCACGCCGATAGCTCGATGGAAGGAGGACCCGTGACCCGTCCGACCCCAGCTGTCGCCCTGACCATCGCCGGCTCCGACTCCGGCGGCGGGGCCGGCATCCAGGCAGACCTCGCCACCTTCGGCGCCTTCGAGGTCCACGGCACGAGCGCCATCACGGCGATCACCGCCCAAAACACCGTCGGGGTTCGAGCGGTCCTCGCCCTCGAGCCGGACCTCGTCGAGGCGCAGGTCCGGGCGGTCTACGAGGACTTCGTCGTGCGCGCGACGAAGACGGGCATGCTCGCGACCTCCGCCATCGTCGCACGGGTCGCCGCGCTGGCGCGAGAGGGCATCTTGCCGAACCTCGTCGTCGATCCGGTGATGGTCTCAGCGACCGGTGCTCGGCTCCTCGACCACGACGCGGTTGCCACCATCCGTGACGAGCTCCTCGCGCTCGCTCGGCTCGTCACGCCCAACCGCGACGAGGCCGAGCTCCTCACAGGGATCCCCATCGCGAGCGTCGACGCCCTGCACCGCGCTGCCGAGCGGCTCGTCGAGCTCGGCGCGCGCGCCGTACTCGTCAAAGGTGGGCACCTCGGCGGCGAGAGCTCGGTCGACGTCTTCGTCGACGACCAGGGCACGATCGAGCTCACCGCTCCGCGCGTCACGACCCTCAACGACCACGGGACCGGCTGCACGCTCTCGGCAGGGATCGCCGCTGGGCTCGCTCGAGGCCTCAGCCTCGCCGACGCCGTCGGCGAGGCGAAGCGCTACGTGACGACGGGCCTGCTCGAGGCGGCCGGCTGGGGTCTTGGCGCCGGGCGAGGACCCTTCAGCCACTTCCACCGCGCCACGCTCACGCTCGGTGCCTGAGGGGGCCACGCATGCAGACGCTGCGTACACTCAGCACTCTTCGTAGAGATTGCTACACTGTGGTTCAGCTTTCGCCGCTCACAGTGAGGTGGCGCGAGAGGTAGTGAGGATAACGTATGGTGTCTGCCCGCCACCTCGACGGAGCTAACGAGGCCACAGCGTGCGCCGTCGATGCCAAGTTCGCCGTCGCTCGAGTGCTCGGAGGCCACCGAGACGCTGAGCTCGAGGCGATCGTCACGCGTCTCCTCGAGCGGCTCGCTCGAGGAGACGACCCGGACCTCGAGGCAGCTCGCCTCGGCGCCCGGCTCGACTTCCTCGGCATGCGTCCAAGCAGCGCCGTCCAGCTCCTCGCGAGCCTGCGCCCCGCTCTCGGCGCAGGCGACCCCACGTTGCTGGAGCGAGCCATGAGCGTCGCGACCGATGCCCTCTGCGCCGGTCGTGAGCAGGAGCTCGAGCGGCTCGCTCGTCTCGTCACCCGCGACCCGCTGACGGGGCTACCCAACCGCCGCGCCTTCCTCGAGGCTCTCGAGCACGCCGAGGCGCGCGCCCGGCGTGGCGGCCACGGGCTCGCCGTCGCGGTCGTCGGCCTCGACGCGCTCGAGCACGTCGCGGTGCGCGCCGGTGAGGGCCTCGTCGACGAGCTGCTCGCCGAGTTCGCTCGGCTCCTCGCTGGCTCGATCCGCGCGAGCGACGTCCTCGCACGGATTGGGCGCGACACCTTCGCCCTGCTCGGCGACGTCGTGAGCGCTGCGACCGCGCCTGGTGCGCTGCTCGCGCGGATCGAGGCGGTGCTCGCCGCTCCCCGCCTCGCTCGCGAAGGGCTCTGTGCGAGCATCGGCGTCGCCATCACGACCGAACGCCCACAGAGGGCCTCGGGCCTAATCGAGGACGCACAAGCCGCTCTCCACACCGCTCGCAGCCTCCCCGAGGATGGCACTGCGGTGCGCATCGCCGTCGCGCCGGCGCCAGAGCTGGCCTCCCGACCCTCGCAGGCGCCCTCGCAGCTACCCCGCCTCGACGTCGTCTACCAGCCCATCGTCGACCTCGCGACCGGCACGACGAAGCGCGTCGAGGCGCTCAGCCGGCTCGAGGTCGACGGCGCACGCTGCTCCTTCGACGCCCTCGTCGCGAGCCTCGGCCGAGGCGAACGCGTCGCGCTCCACCGCCAGAGCCTCGAACGCGTCCTCGCCGACATCGATCGCCTCGGCACCCACGCAGCCGTCAACCTCAACGTCGACGCTGACCTCCTCAACGACGAGTCGCTCATCGAGGACCTCACGGCTGCGCTCGCTCACCTCGCGCGCGGCCAGCTCCGCCTCGAGATCACCGAGCGCTCGATGCTGCTCACCGCGCACCTCGCAACCGTTCGACACCTCCGCGAGCACGGCGCGTCCATCTCGCTCGACGACTTTGGTACCGGCTACGCGAGCCTCTCGCGCCTGCTCGCGACGCCGCTCGACGAGATCAAGCTCGAGCGCACGATCCTTGGACGTCCATCGATCGGTGAGCTCTCCCACATCCTCGTCGCGATCGCGGTCGCGCTCGCGCGAGCGCTGCGGGTCGACCTCGTCGTCGAAGGGATCGACTCCCTCGCTCGAGCGGGCACGCTCCTCGCGCTCGGCGTCACCACGGGCCAGGGCTACGCCCTCGGCCCCCCGCTACCCTCGCTCGAGGAGGCGCTCGCGCACCGCGTCGAGGCCGACGCGATCGCGCGCGCCGCCTCGCCGGGCGACCTCGCGACGACGCGCGCCTGGATCTGGAGGCAGGCGCTCGGCTGCCTCGTCAGCGCGGACCCGCTCGCTGCGGACGGCTCGTGCGCGGTCGCACCGATGCTCGACGAGACGGCGCGCCGAGCGCACCTCGCCTACCACCGCCTGCTCGCCGCGGTGCTGCGCGACGACGGCGTCATCGACCTGCGACGCCTCGATGCGTCCCAGGTGGCGACGCTGAGCTCACTGCGAGGCGACGTAGAGGGTTGAGGGTGGCTCGAACCCAACGACCGCCTCGCCGGCGTCGCTGAGTGCCCGCAGCGTCGCGGCGAGCTCGGGGGCGTCGAACGCCGTCGCCGACCCGACCTCGCGCCGGAGCCGACGCGCCGCCCTCCGCGCCTCCTCGAAGCGACGCACGAGCACCTCGGGGTCCCCGAGGTGCCGGCGCAGCTCCGCGAGGGCGCCCTCGAGGGCGCCGAGCGCGTCGCAGAGCTCCTCGACGTTCGGCACCACCATCTCAGCGACCCGACGTGGGTCTGAGCAGGCGACCCGAGTCGCGTCGCGCAGCGACCCCGACCCGAGCCACCACCGGGGAGCGGCGTCGCTGCGCGCGAGCACGAGCCCGAGCGCCTCGGCGAGCAGGTGTGGCAGGTGCGACACCAGCGCGAGGATCGCGTCGTGCTCCGCCCGGCCGAGCGCCACGACCGCACCGGCGCCGAGGAGTCCAAAGACGAACTCGAGGGCGAGGGCCACGTCGTCGGCTCGCTCTGAGCCATCGAGCACGAACGCCCAGGTCGCCCGAGGGAAGATCGCCGGGTCCGCAGCGCGCCACCCGCTCCCCTCACGCCCAGCCATCGGGTGCAGGCTGAGCCAGCGCACCCCCACACTCTGCGGCTCCGGGAGCCCGCGCTTGACCGAGGCGACGTCGACGACGAGGCCGCGAGCGCCTCGGGCTGCAAGCGCCTCGAGGATCGAGGGCACAGCCGGCGTCGGCGTCGCGACCACGACGAGCTCGCTCGCGGCGACCGGACCAAGGCCCCGGCGGGCACCGGTCGCACGAGCGAGCGCAGCCTCCGCCTCCTCGTCGACGTCGGCCACCGCGAGCTCGACGCGCGTTGCGAGCGCGCGTGCGAGTGAACCACCGATGTGGCCGACCCCGACGACGCCGACGCTACGCAGAGGCCCTCGCACCGGGCACGCGGTGGGCGACGACGACCGGTTCGGGCGCGACGACCTCGACGCCACGCCACCGTGGATAGGAGCCAAGGACCCTGAGCCCGTGGCCCCGCCGCTCGAGCTCCGAGCAGGCCGCCTCGAGGTGGGGCTCTGCGACGTGCCCGCGGGCGCCGAGCAGGAAGTAGTGCTCGTCGCCGTGGCCGGTCGGCCGTGAGACGATCGAGGTGAGGTTCACTCCGTGCGAGGCGAGCACCTGGGTGATCTCTGCGAGGACGCCGACGACGTCCGCTCGCGGTACGACCACGAGGCGCGAGCGGTCGTCGCCCGTTGGCGGCGGCAGCTCGTGGCCGATGAGGGCGTAGCGCGTTCGAACCTCTGGGATGCTCGTCACCGCGTCCTCGAGGACGACGAGCTCCGCCTGGTAGCCGACCTCGGGCGGCGCGAGTGCGACGAGACCTGGTTCACCGCTCGCCACCTCGACGCAGGCGTGGTGCGTCGAGAGCGCGTGGCGCGGCTGGGCGCCGATCCGACTGATCCAGCCAGCCGCGAGGGCGAGGATCGCCGGGTGCGACACGACGACCTGGGGCACGGTCGTCGCCTCAGCAGCGAACGCTCGAATCGGCTCCGCGAGGACCGCTTCCCCGACGACGTAGACCCACGACGCGACGATACGGTCGAGGGTCGAGGCGAGCTCGCCTTCAAGGACCGTCTCGATCGGCACGACGCCGAGCAGCCCCGGCGTCGCCGCGACCGTCTCGACGACCTCGTCGAGCGAGTCCATCGGCAGCGGGTCGGCGTCGCTCAGCCCAAAGAGCGCGAGCGAGCGGTGGCTCGAGCTGCCGAGCGGCTCAGCAAAGGCCACCATGCGTGCAGCGACCGACACCAGCCCTCCTTCTGGCGTGGGGAGCCTAGCACGTCGCTGCTAGGCGACCGCGTCCTGGCGTCGCTGGCCAGCGAGCTCGATGATCCCCTCGACGAGCTCGCCGAGGAGCCGGCTTGCGACCTCGTCGACGAGGCGGCCTGAGGCGTCGAAGCGGCGCTCAGCCTCGTTGACGAACACCTCGGGGCGCGCGAGCACGAGCGAGTTCGTGCCGTGGAGCACCTGACGCAGGTGCGCCTGCGCTCGTACGGTGCCAAAGAGACCCGGAGCCGCCCCGAGCAGCGCGACCGGCTTGCGCACGAGCACGCCCCGCCCCGCAGGCCGTGAGCACCAGTCGATGGCGTTCTTGATCACCGGGGTGTAGGAGTGGTTGTACTCCGGGGAGGCGATGAGCACCGCGTCGGCCTCTGCGACGAGCTCACGCAGCCGCGCCGCTGCGCGCGGCACGTCGCGCTCGAGCTCCTCTGCGTAGAACGGGAGCTCATCGAGTCGGCTCAGCACGTCGTAGTGCACACCGTCGCCGAGGAACCGCCGGACGTTCTCGAGCAGCAGCGTGTTCCAGGACCCGGTCCGAAAGCTCCCCGACAAGCCGAGGAGCCGAAACGATGAGGGAAGCTGCGTCGCACCATACCGTTGCATATGCAATGAGTCTAGCCGGGGGTGGTTGGCGGCCTCGCCTCCAGAGCGCACCCGACGGCGAGCCTCAGG
>SIRY01000102.1 GCA_004366215.1 Actinomycetota bacterium
ATACCAAAGTGGACCCCTGCGCGCGCGAGGAGCGTCGCGGTCGCTCTCGTCACCGCCTGAGCGCGCTCATCGAGAGCACCAGCACAACCAACCCAGAGCAGCACCTCGACGTCGTCGGGGATGGGTCCATCAAAGACGGGAACCTCCACGTCGAGACCTCGCAGCCAGTCGAGCCGGTGCGAGGGGCCAAGACCCCAGGGATCCCCCTGCTGCTCGAGGTTGCGCAGCATCGCGGCGGCTTCAGGGGGGAACGACGACTCCATGAGTACTTGGTAGCGCCGAATGTCGACGATTGTGTCGACGTGTTCGATGTCAACCGGGCAGGCGGCGACGCAGGCGCCGCACGTCGTGCAGGCCCAGAGTACGTCATCTGTGACGACGTCGGGCACGAGTGACACGTCGCCGTGTGACCTCGCCGACTCGAGGATAGCGTCGCGAAGTGCCATGATGAGGAGCTTCGGCGAGAGAGGCTTCCCCGTTCCCCAGGCGGGGCAGAGCTCTTGGCACCGCCCACACTCGGTGCACGCGAGAGTGTCGAGCCGTTGCTTCCAAGAGAGTTGTGCGACCGTACCGATGCCGATCGTCGTCGTCTCGTCGACGTGCTCTGGATCGAGGTCGGGTGTCGTTGCGAGGGCGCCGAGTGCTCGCGGTCGTCGCGCGAAGGCGACGTTGATCGGCGCGGTCACGATGTGCAGGTGCTTCGAGTACGCGATGAACACGAGGAAGGCGAAGATGATCGCGACGTTGGCGACGAGGAAGACGGACTCGAGCTCGTAGTTCGTGTGAGGACCCATGTGACGGAACGGCAGTGAGAGGAGTTCGGAGAGCCAGGCGCCTTCTCGGTAGGGAAAATCCCCGTCGTTCACTTGAGTAGCTCGATACGCAAGCAGGGTCAGGATGACAGCGCCGATCCAGCCGAGGGTGAGCCACGCGACGCCTGTGTGGGAGCCGTAGAAGCGCGAGGCACGCTGGCGTCGCTGAGGTGCTTCACGGATTCGGATCACGGTGAAGGTGACGAGGGCGAGCAAGACGCAGCCTGCCAGCGTGTCCTCGAGGGCCCCGAGCCAGGGCTCGTGACCGATGAGCGGGATCGCGAAGTGGCGATTGAAGAGCGCGCCAACGGCTTCGACGACGGTAACGAGCAAGATCACGAAGCCCCAGAACGTGAAGAAGTGGGCGACCCCCGGTATCCGCTTGGTGAGCAGACGCCGTTGGCCGAGCACCTCGACGAGCTCAGCGCGCGCTCGACGGCCGAGCGAGGGGTGGTGCTGAGGAGCCGGTCGACCGGCGCGAACGGTACGCACGAGGACGACTGCACGTCGCCCCGCGAGCGCGAGGGAGATGACGATGGCGCTGAGCCCGATGGCGAGTCGCATCGAAGCCTCCTCTAGGACCAGTCATCGCGAGGTTACCACTCGGTAGCTCACGCGTCAGGCCGCGGTCCTCTCAGGTCGCCTGGGTCGAGTCGGTAGCGACTTGGCGTTGGTCCTCGCTGGTGCTGGTACTTCGAGTCGAGTGCGGAAGATCCGTAGGGGAGCTCAGCCGGGGACGTCATACGCAGGAAGGAGATCTGCCCGACCCTCATGCCTGGGTAGAGCGTGATAGGGAGCTGGGCGACGTTCGAGAGCTCGAGCGTGACGTGCCCGTCGAAGCCCGGATCGATGAAGCCTGCCGTCGAGTGGATGAGCAGCCCCAGCCTGCCGAGCGAGGATTTGCCTTCTAAGCGAGCAACGAGGTCGTTGGCAACGCGCACCCGTTCGATGGTGGCGCCGAGTACGAACTCGCCTGGGTGCAGCATGAACGAACCTCCAAAGGGCACCTCGATGAGCTCCGTGAGCTCGTCAGGTATGGCCGCGAGGTCGATGAACCCTGCTGAGTAGTTTCGAAACACGAGGAACTTGGTGTCGAGCCGAAGGTCGATCGAGCTTGGCTGGAGTGCTCCCGGGGCGAGGGGTTCGACGACGATCGTGCCGGCGGCGAGCGCCTCACGCAGGGAGCGGTCCGAGAGGATCATCGGCGCTACACTATCGCCACGGCCGACGAGAGCCAGTGCGGGCGTAGTTCAGAGGCAGAACATCAGCTTCCCAAGCTGAGAACGCGGGTTCGATTCCCGTCGCCCGCTCCAGCCTCCTCACGGCCCAGCTGCGCACACGCGAGTGATCGCATGCTCCCTGTGAGCGCCGTCCTTCAGATAAGCCTCGTGATGGTCGCTCAGTGGACTGGCCGCACCGACTCTCTGGGCGCCGCTGAGCTCAAGGGGGCTGCGTGCGAACCCGTCTCAAGGCGTGCTCGCCGCGCGGTCACTCGTCTAGGAATTCCTCGCGCGCAGGCGCGTGTGAGCGGCGTGGTCGGCACAGCGAGCCTGCATCTGCGAGGTGTGGCCAGAGGCTGCGAGGCGTCTCCGCCGGTCGTGAGCCGATGCAGGTTGGCCCGCTGGCCGAGCGAGCACGCTTTGCGGCCTTCCCACCTCGCGGTCCAGGCACTCGGATGGGTTTGGGGGCCTCGCTGTTGTTGTGCTGAGGCCGGTGTCGACAGGCGGGCGGTGTGCAGAGCGCAGCGAGCAGAGGGCCGTCACCGCGTCACAATCTCAGGTGGCCTCATGCTCCTTCTCGGTGCTGGTGCCGGTCCCGAGGTCTCGGCGCAGGCCGGCGAGGGTGCGACGAGCTGACTCGTAGCCCGAGCGAATCAGGATGTCCGTCTTCGAGAAGTCGAGGGCATCGAGGGCATTGGCTGCCGGGCACTCGAGGACGACGATATCGGCCTGCTCGCGTGCGACGCTGAGCTCGGTGGCGAGCTGCGCCCGTTTGGTGAGCGTAATCGACCGTACGAGCGCTTCGAGAGGGCGCTCGTGGGTCGGGAGCGGATCGCGCAGGGTGCCTGTCAGGAGGACGACGATGCGACGGGCGCTGAGCTCGGCGGCTCGGATGACGGGTGTGTCGTGCAGCACGCCGCCGTCGACCCACTCCCGACCGTCGAGCACGAGCGGCGGCAGCACGCCGGGGATTGCTGCGCTGCCGTAGAGCACCGCGACGGCAGGCCCCGAGCGAACCCAGCGGGCCTCGCCGGTGCGAGGGTCTGCGAGGAGCACCTCGATTGGAACTGCAGTGTCGCTGAGGTCCACGACTGGAACGTGCTCGGCGATGAAGCTCATGAGAGGCTCTGCGGGGAACACGCTCTGGCGGCGCGAGGCGTACCGCAGTAGCGTCACGAGCCGGGTCGCAGGAAAGAGTCTGGCAGCGTCGAGCGAGCGCCAGATCGTCTCTAACCTCGAGACCGATCGCGGCGTCGGATCTGCTGCGACGATGACCCCGTTGAGCGCGCCGACGGAGGCTCCGACGACGAGGTCGGGAGCCAGACCTGCTTCGAAGAGAGCGCGGAGCATGCCGACGTGACAGGCTCCTCGGCCGCCACCGCCGGCAAAGACGAACGCGGTCTCCGGGCGCTTCGCCTCACCCACGGGCGCTTACGTTAGCGCTCGCAGCAGCGGGCCCTTCGACCTCGTCGTGAGGCCCAGCGAGCGCCGTGGCCGCGTCAAGCGACGTGACGAGCTCTCCAAGCAGCTCGAACAGGAGCGATCGGCGCTCAGGCGGCCACGAAGCGAGAGCTTGAGCGAGCACCTCATGCCGACTGCGCCGAAGCTGATCGAGGATGTCGCGCCCCTCGTCGGTCAGCTGAACCCGTGCGACCCGCGCGTCGCCCTCGTCGGTCACCTTTCGAACGAGGCCGCGCTGCTCGAGAACTTTGAGCTGACGTGACACGGTTGAGACGTCGAGGTTGAGCGCGCTCGCCAGCTCGCTGACGCGAACGGCGCCGTAGTGAGCGATCGTGACGAGCTGCCAAAAGCCGGCACCGATAGCGTAGGTGAATGCAGGTCGCTCACCCGAGCCAACCCGGAGGCGGCGCAGCGCCTGTCCGAGCCGAAAGAGGAGCTCGTCGAGTTCGCGGGACGGATCTGCGACGTCGGAGCGAGCGGCCATCAGGTCCGAGCTTACTCGTGCTCGTACTCCCGGCAGCAGCTCCCAGCATGCAGCTAACGCATAGGGTGCGATTGGCTAGGATCGCCGTGGCTGGCCAACGGGAACGGGCAGGAGGCGAAGGTGCATCGACTTGACGACGAGCTTCGCTCGCTACAGACGGCGATCGTGCGCTACGCGCTGGAACGCATCGCGCTTCAGCCTCCGCCTCTCGATGGTCCGCGCACGCTCGAAGAGCTGCGTTCTCTCTATGGACCAAACATCACCGAGGCTGGCATCGGCGGCGAGGAGGCGCTACGACGCTTCGTGGAAGGCTACGCGCCTGCCACGCTCAGCTCCGACCACCCACGCTTCCTCGCGTTCGTCCCGGTTGCACCCACGAAGGCGTCCGTGCTCTTCGACATGGTGGTCTCGGCGTCGTGCATCTCAGGCACGTCGTGGCTCGAGGCCGCGGGAGCTGTCTACCTCGAGAACGAAGCCTTGCGGTGGCTGTGCGACCTCGTCGACTTTCCTCCGGAGGCAGGCGGGACGTTCCTCTCTGGAGGCTCGCTCGCCAACCTCTCTGGGCTGCACGCTGCGCGTCAGGCGACCAAGGAGCGCCTGGCTGGTCAACGTCCTCAGCGCTTTCGACTGCTCGCCTCGACGGAGGCACACTCTTCGATTCGCACGGCAGCGGACGTGATGGACCTCGAGGTCATCGAGGTGGAGGTCGAGGATCCCGGTCGGCTGAGGGGTGCCAATCTCGAGCGAACGTGGGACAAACTCAGCCCAGACGAGCGAGCGTCGGTCGTCGCTGTGGTGGCGACCGCCGGCACGACGAACGCAGGCCTCGTCGACGCACTCGATGAGGTTGCTGACTTTGCAGCTGCACACAACCTGTGGATGCACGTCGACGCCGCGTACGGAGGTGCAGCCCTCGCCTCCCGGCTGCGAGCACGTTTTCGGGGTATCGAGCGAGCTGACTCCGTCGTTATCGACCCTCACAAGTGGCTCTTCGCACCGTTCGATGCGGCTGCCATCATCTACCGCGACCCCGAGGTAGCTAAGCGAGCTCTGACGCAGGAGGCGGCCTACCTCGACGAGATCAACCGCGCGCCTGAGTGGAATCCCTCGAGCTACGGCTACCACCTCTCCCGTCGGGTTCGAGGGCTGCCGTTCTGGTTCTCCCTTGCGACACACGGTACTCGGCGATACCAGGAGGCGATCGAGGCCTCGATCGACCTCGCACGCGAGGCTGCGCGTGAGATCGAGCGGCGGCCGTACCTCGAGCTCGCGATCGAACCCGAGCTGAGCGTCGTGGTGTTCCGCCGCCTCGGCTGGGACGCGACGATGTACGAACGGTGGTCGCGCCAGGCCCTCGCCGACGGCGTTGGGTT
>SIRY01000103.1 GCA_004366215.1 Actinomycetota bacterium
CCTCGTCGATGACGCAGAGTCGAACCTGTCCGTCGAGGGGAGCCGACGGGATGCCAAGAGCTTCGGCCACCGTGATGAGGTCGTCGGCGCTCGCCGTGAAGAAGCCGAGCGAGTCCTGGGTCGTTGAGATCGGGATGACGCCTCGGCGGTCGAGGCGTTCTGGCGCGACCTTGAAGCCGATGACGCCGTTGAGCGACGCTGGGCACAGAACTGAGCCGTCGGTTTCGGTGCCGACGGCGACGGGTGCAACGCCCGCAGCGACGGCAACTGCCGATCCGCTCGAGGAGCCGCCGGCCGAGCGCGCAGGGTCGTAGGGATTGCGCGTCAGGCCGTAGCGCGCGCTCCAACCGGAGATCGAGTTGAGGCCACGAAAGTTCGACCACTCTGAGCACGAGGTCTTACCCGCGATCGTCGCGCCGGCGTCGCGAAGGGCGGCGACGACCGCTGCGTCGCGAGGCGGTGGCGTCTCTGGCAGGACGAGCGAGCCTGCGGTGGTCGGCAGCGTCGCGGTGTCGATGGTGGCTTTGACCAGGACAGGCACGCCCCGCAGCGGGCCAGTGCTGCTCACCGCAGGGTCGGCGTCGAGCGCGACCACTGCGTGAAGGCCGAGGCCTTCGTCGATGCGACGAGCTCGCGCGGCCCACGCCGCGCCGAGGTGGG
Source organism: Actinomycetota bacterium (assembly GCA_004366215.1). Classification (GTDB taxonomy): domain Bacteria; phylum Actinomycetota; class Acidimicrobiia; order Acidimicrobiales; family Acidimicrobiaceae; genus Acidimicrobium. The sequence continues at coordinate 661 of SIRY01000103.1, forward strand.
GGAACTCAGCTCGTACCCGATCGATCGTCATCGGCGTGAAGGGATCCATAGCCTCACCCTACGCCGTCCGGCGTCGCAGGAGCACCACGCAGTCGTACTGGATCACGAGCGGTTCGTGTGGCGCGAGAGCGGAGCGGAGGGCCTGCTCACAGGACGTGCACGCGGCGTCACCGAGCGCGAGGAGATCACTCATCGTCGCGAGGAGTCCCGCGAACGTCGACGCAGAGCTTCGGCTCTGCCAGGGAACCCGCACGGTCGAGGCGGGCTCGAAGTCCTCGTGAGCGTCGCCACCAAGGCGCGCCATCGTCGTCTGGACCAGGTGGTCGGAGCCTCCGATGCTCGTCACACCGTACTCAGCGAGGATGCGTTGGACGGCTGCCGCGGCGTCGCGGTGGGTGAGCGAGACGAGCTGCCAGACGCCGACGAGCAGACCCCCGGGGCGCAGGGCTCGACGAGCGAATCGCCACAGCTCCTCGAGCCCGACCCAGTGCAACGATTGGAAGCCGACGACGGCGTCGACGTCGCCGAGCGTCACGTGCTCAAGCTTGCTCGGCACGACCCCAGCGCGCGGGGCCTTGGCGACGAGGAGACGCCGCATCTGCGGGTCGGGCTCGATCGCGATCACGTGCGCGCCGCGCTCGAGGAGCGCCGTGGTCGCGATGCCTGTGCCGGCACCGACTTCGACGACGTAGGCACCACGGAGCGCTCCGAGGGCTCGTTCGAGCGCGTCGAAGACGGCGGTGGGGTAGCGAGGACGCAGAGCGTCGTAGCGGCCGGCTGCGACGCCGAACGACCACGACCGCGCCACCCGAGTCAGCCTAGATCCGCTCACGAAGAGCGAGGCTCAGCGGTCGTCGCAAGGAGCACCGCAGCCGCCGCAGCCAGCATCGCGACCACGAGCACACCGTTGAGCGGGTCGCCAAGGAGCCACCAGGCGGCGAGCCCTCCGAGCGGGGTGACGAGACCGAGGCTGGCTGCGGCGACGAGTGGCGTCTCCGCCGCGGCTTTGGCGAAGAGCGCGATGCCAACGAGCGACGATCCCGCGACGAGGAGCGCGACGAGTTCCCAGACGAGCGCTCTGTGCGGTAGGGCGAGACTGCCCGTGCCAGCGAGCAGCGCGAAGAGCACGACTGAACCCAGCGCTTGCGCGAAGGCTGTGGTGCGGAGGAGCTCTCTCGGGCTCGAGGGCGCCTGGAGGATCCGGGCGGCCAGCGCGAAGGCGGCGCCCCCAGCTGCGACGAGGCCGAGTCCAGCGAGCGCACGAGCGCTGAGACCCGGTGCGCCAAGTCCGCCAAGGCCGATCGCACTCGCCGCGACCCCGACGGTGAGCCGTGCTCGCCACGATCGCACCGACCCTGGCGCGAGCGCCACGAGGACGATCGGTTCGCTCGCGAGGCCGACAGCCGCGACGGTCGCGGGCGCGAGCCCGTAGCCGAGGGTGGTGGCACCGTAGTAGCCGACGACGATCCCGATCCCTGCGAGGGCGGCTCGCACGAGGCGCAGCGGTCGCGGACGACCGAGCAGGACGCCTGCTCCGATCGTGAGGAGTGCGCGCACGGCCAGGACGGCTGCCGGGTCGCTGAGTCGATCGGCCACCTGCGTGAGCGCGGGGGCAGTCGCAAAGAGCGCTGCAGCACCGAGGGCGACTCCGGCGCCTCGGACGTTCGTCACTCGTGGCGGCGGAGCACCTCGTCGATGCGTGCGACGACCTCTGGCGTGAGCCGATCACGCGCCTCGAGGGCCCCGAGATTCTCGCGCAGCTGAGTTGATGAGGTCGCCCCGAGGAGCACCGACGACACGGAGGCGTTGAGCAGACACCACCCGATGGCAAGCTGCGCGAGCGTGAGGTCGAGGCTCGACGCGATGGGTTGGAGGTCGCGGACGATGGCGAGCCGTCGAGGATCAGTGAGCATGTCTCGGAGCCACTCGTAGCCAGGCAGTGACGCTCGCGAGCCCGACGGTACGCCGTTGAGGTACTTGCCACTGAGCAGTCCCGAGGCGAGCGGACTCCACGTCGTGAGCCCAATGCCTTCCTCGGCGAGCAGTCGAGCGTACTCCTGTTCAACTCGACGCCGCTCGAGGAGGTTGTACTGCGGCTGCTCTACCACTGGGGCGTGGAGGTGGTTCGTGCGCGCGACGTCGATCGCGTGACGGATCTCGTCGGCGCTCCACTCACTGGTTCCCCAGTAGTGGGCCTTGTGCGCGCTCACGAGTTCGCTCATGGCAAAGACCGTCTCTTCGATCGGCGTCGTCGGGTCTGGCCGGTGGCAATAGATGATGTCGAGGTGATCGAGGCCGAAGCGCTCGAGCGACGCGTCGACGGCTTCGATGAGGTACTTGCGGTTCAACGTGTGACGCGTGTTGACGTCGTCGTGGATCCCCCAGAAGTACTTCGAGGTCACGACGTAGCTCCACCGTGGCCAGCCGAGCCGCGCTATGGCCTGACCCATGATGCGCTCGGACTCCCCTCCGGCGTAGGCCTCGGCGTT
>SIRY01000104.1 GCA_004366215.1 Actinomycetota bacterium
GTACAACAAGACGCTCGGTCGGTTCCAACTCGTCGGTATCCCTCCCGCCCCGCGGGGCGTACCGCAGATCGAGGTGACCTTCGACATCGACGCGAACGGCATCGTGCACGTCTCGGCCAAGGACCGGGCGACCAGCAAGGAGCAGTCGATCACCATCACAGGAACGACGTCCCTGTCGAAGGATGAGATCGAGCGTATGGTACGCGACGCCGAAGCGCACGAAGCCGAAGATCGCAGGCGGCGCGAGGAGGCCGAGATCCGCAACAACGCCGACACGCTCGTCTACCAGACCGAGAAGTTGCTCGCAGAGCAGGGTGACAAGCTGTCGGGCCCCGAGCGCGACCGCGTCAGCGAGGCCCTCGGCCAACTCAAGCTGGCGCTCGACGGATCTGACGTCCAGGCCATCAAGAGCGCGACAGAGGCGCTGACTTCGGCGTCGCAGAGCTTCACGCAACGGCTCTACGAGGAGGCCGCACGCAACGCGCAGCAAGCTACCTCGAGCGGGGCTGGATCAGCGCCCAACGACGACGAGGTGGTCGATGCGGAGATCGTCGACGAGTCGGGTGAGGAGAGGTCGTAAGGATGCCAGTGTCTGAACCCCGCGACGAGGCACCGAGCGAGGCGCGTCGTCCTGAGGACGTCGCCCCTGAGGAGGACCTCCCTCCTCAGGGGCTCAACTCCACGGAGGCCGACGAGGTCGCAGACGCCGCTCAGAGCGACGCCGACGGCTCTGAGGATCAGAGCGTCGGCGACGTCTCAGCGCCGCGGCCCGAGGACGACCCGGTCGTCGCCGCGATCCTCGAGGACCTCCAGACGGTCACACGCGAACGCGACGAGTTCCTCGAGGCAGCGCAGCGTCTCCAGGCCGAGTTCAAGAACTACCGGGAGCGTGTCGCACGACAGCAGGCCGAGGCCGGTCAGAGCGCGGTTGCACACTTCGTCACCAAGCTGCTGCCGGCGCTCGACACGCTCGAGCTCGCGCTCGCACACGCGAGCCATGAGGGGGGCTCCCCAGAGGCGGCGTCCGCGCTCGCTCAGGTTCGAGGAGTTCTCCACGGGATCCTCACCAAGGAGGGCCTCGAGGTCATCGAGCCCGTCGGCAAGCGGTTCGACCCGACGGAGGCCGACGCCGTCGCCCACGAGACGGGCGAGGGCGAGCCGACCGTCACGGAGGTGTTTCGGCTCGGGTACCGCTGGCGCGGACAGGTCATTCGACCGGCCATGGTCAAGGTGAGCGGAGCATGAACTCTGGTGGGCGGTCTCGGACAGTGTGAGAGGAGGTGAGTGACAGGTGGCTCCCGCGCGAGAGTGGTTCGAGAAGGACTACTACAAGATTCTCGGCGTTCCTGAGACCGCAACCGACAAGGAGATCCAGCGCGCCTACCGCAAGCTCGCTCGTCAGTACCACCCTGACGCCAACCCCGGCCACGAGGAGCGGTTCAAGGAGATCTCTGCCGCCTACGACGTCCTCGGGGATCCGGCCAAGCGTAAGGAGTACGACGAGGTCCGACGCCTCGGTCCGCTCGGCGACTTCGCCACGGGTGCTTCGCACGGCGGCGCGAGCGGCGCGCAGTGGAGCGCTCGCGCCGAGGACCTCGGAGACCTCATCAGCTCGCTGTTCAACCGTGGCCGACGTGAGACGAGCGGTCCGCGCCGAGGTGCTGATCAGCAGGCAGAGGTGACGATCTCGTTCGAGGACGCCGCCAAGGGAGCAGAGGTGCAGTTCACCGTGACCGGCGAAGCGGCGTGCTCCGTCTGTGGAGGCACCGGCGCCGCTCCGGGGACGGTACCTCGGACGTGCGCTCGGTGCAACGGGACCGGGAGCGTCTCAGACAACCAAGGGTTCTTCTCGATTTCGCAGCCGTGCCCAGCGTGTCACGGCCGCGGGCTCATCATCGAGCGGCCCTGCCCCTCGTGTCACGGAACTGGCACGGAGCATCGCACCCGCGTCGTCAAGGCGCGCATCCCGGCGGGAGTCGAGCCCGAGTCCACCATTCGCCTGCGCGGCCGCGGCGCCCCGGGCCGAAACGGCGGTCCAGCAGGCGACCTCTTCGTCAAGGTGCACGTCCTGCCGCACCCCTACCTTGGGCGGCGAGGAGCGGACCTGACGATCCGTCGGTCTATCAGCTTCGCAGAGGCGGCGCTCGGCACCGTCCTGACCGTCCCGACGCTCGAGGGAACCGTCTCGGTCAAGGTCCCTCCTGGAACGACGGCAGGGACGACGCTGCGCGTACGGGGCAAGGGGCTCGCGAACCCAAAGCGCCGGGGTGCTCGCGGAGACCTCCTCGTCACCGTCGACATCGCCGTACCAGAGCACCTCGACGCTCGCCAGCGGCGCTACCTCGAGGACTTCGCTCGGGTCTTCCCGAGCCACACCGCCTAACGGGTACGAGGAGGTTGAGTCGAGACCATGCCTCGACGGAGCAGCAACGAGCACGTCGACGCGACGCGTGGGGTCTACGTCATCTCGGTGGCTGCCGAGCTCACCGGCCTCCACCCCCAGACGCTGCGCATCTACGAGCGTCGCGGCCTCGTCGAGCCTCGCAGAACTGGGGGTGGCTCGCGACGATACTCGGAGGCTGACCTCGCCAAGTTGAGGCGCATCGTCGAGCTCACGGAGGAGGGGCTCAACCTCGAGGGCGTCCGGCGCGTCATCGAGCTCGAGGAGGAGGTTGCGCGCCTGCGCAACGAGCTTGAGGCGGAGCGCCGTCGGGCGAGGGAGCGCGAGCGGGAGCTCCACCGCCACTACCGACGGGATCTCGTTCCGCTCTCCCAAGCCGTCACCGTGTGGCAGCCGAGCTACCAACGACGTCGGAGCGACCGCTAGCCGCCTCACGCCCCCACGCGACGTTTCACACGAGATCGTCCGGGTGCAGGGCCACCCGGCAAGGAGGAGAGTTATGCCAACTGAGTTCCAAGCGACGGAGAAGCTCCACGCAGCGCTCCTCGACGCGAAGCGGCTCGCGAGCGAGCGCCACAACCCAGAGGTCACCCCGGCGCACCTCGGCGTCGCCATCGTCGATCAGGCTGACGGCATCGGACCGCTCGTCCTCGAGCGGGCCGGCCTCGATGTCGCCGAGGTGCGCCGCCGACTCATCGAGTCCATCGACCGCCTTCCCCGGGTCTCAGCGAGTGCGGACGACCCTGACTTCTCGGGCTCGCTGCGGCGGGCGATCGAGCGAGCGACTCGCCTGCGCAGCGAGTTCGGCGACGACTACCTCTCGGTCGAACACGTCCTCCTCGCGATCGCTCGGGATCTTGGCCTCAGCGAGGATCGTCTCCGCGCGGCGATCGAGGCGGTACGCCACGGCAGGCGCGTCACCTCAGCGAACCCAGAGGACACCCTCGACGCGCTGCGTAAGTACGGCCGTGACCTCACGGACGAGGCGCGTCGTGGCAAGCTCGACCCTGTCATCGGACGCGACGAGGAGATTCGCCGTGTCATCCAGATCCTCTCGCGGCGCCAGAAGAACAATCCCGTGCTCATCGGCGAGCCGGGCGTCGGCAAAACCGCGATCGTCGAGGGGCTCGCTCGACGCGTCGTCGAGGGTGACGTCCCAGAGAGCTTGAAGAACCGACGGATCATCGCCCGCGACCTCGGAGCGATGGTTGCGGGCAGCCAGTACCGCGGGCAGTTCGAGGAGCGGCTCAAGAGCGTGCTCGAGGAGATTCGTCAGAGCGAAGGCGGCATCATCACCTTCGTCGACGAGCTCCACACGGTCGTCGGGGCGGGCAAGACCGAGGGTGCCCTCGACGCATCGAACATGCTCAAGCCACTCCTCGCTCGCGGCGAGCTACGCATGATCGGCGCGACGACCCTCGACGAGTACCGCAAGTACATCGAGTCCGACGCCGCGCTCGAGCGTCGCTTCGCCAAGGTCATCGTCGACCAGCCGAGCGTCGAGGAGACCATCGCGATCCTGCGAGGGCTCAAGGAGCGTTACGAGGTCCACCACGGGGTTCGGATTCAAGACGCCGCACTCGTCGCCGCGGCGGTCCTCTCCGACCGCTACATCGCCGACCGCTTCCTCCCTGACAAGGCGATCGACCTCGTCGACGAGGCGATGGCGCGACTGCGCATGGAGATCGACTCTCGACCAGAGGAGATCGACACCGTCGAGCGGCGCCTGCGCCAGCTCGAGATCGAGCGCATCTCGCTCGCGAACGAGACCGACCGTGCGTCTCGCGAGCGGTTGGCTCGCCTCGACCAGGAGATCGCAGCGGCTCGCGAGGAGCTCGAGCAGCTCACGAAGCAGTGGGAGGCTGAGCGAAGCGCCATCAGCGTCATTCGAAGCCTCAAAGAGCAGCTCGAAGAGCTGCGTCAGCAGGCTGACCAGTTCGAGCGCCAAGGTCTCCTCGACCGCGCAGCGGAGATCCTCTACGGTCAGATACCTCAGCTCGAGCAACGCATCGAGCACGCGACGGAGAGCCTCGCCAAGAGCCAAGGCGGTCGACGGATGCTCAAGGAAGAGGTCGACCCGGAGGACATCGCAGAGGTAGTCGCCGCTGCGACCGGTATCCCGGTGTCGAAGCTCCTCGAGAGTGAGGCGAAGAAGCTGCTCCACATCGAAGATGCGCTCCGCGAGCGCGTCGTGGGTCAGGACGCCGCCATCGAGGCGGTCGCCAACGCGATTCGACGCAGCCGCGCTGGGATCGCTGATCGCCATCGACCTATCGGCTCGTTCCTGTTCCTCGGTCCAACCGGGGTCGGCAAGACCGAGACGGCAAAAGCCCTCGCCGCCTACCTCTTCGACGACGAGCGCGCCATGATTCGAATCGACATGAGCGAGTACCAGGAGCGTCACAGCGTCGCGCGGCTCGTCGGCGCTCCTCCTGGCTACGTCGGCTACGAGGAGGGTGGCCAGCTCACTGAGGCGGTGCGACGGCGACCCTACTCCGTCATCCTCTTCGACGAGATCGAGAAGGCACACCACGACGTCTTCAACGTCTTCCTCCAGATCCTCGACGACGGTCGTCTCACCGACAGCCAGGGACGGGTCGTCAACTTCACCAACACCATCCTCATCATGACCTCGAACCTGACCGAGGATCCACGGCAGTTCTTCAAGCCGGAGTTCGTCAACCGCATCGACGAGATCGTGCGGTTCCACGAGCTCGGGCCGGAGGTGCTACGCCGCATCGTCGACCTCCAGCTGCGCCAGCTCGCAGAGCGTCTCGAGGAGCGAGGGCTCAAGCTCAGCGTGAC
>SIRY01000105.1 GCA_004366215.1 Actinomycetota bacterium
CGAGTACCGGTCGGGGACGTACCTTGGGATCCGGCTCCTCCACGCGATACCCCTCGAGGACTTCCTCTACGGTTTTGCGCTCGTTCTCGTGACGCTGAGCGTGTGGGAATGGATGGCCCACCGCCGACGTCGCTAGAGTGGTGGTGCTGGCTGCGTGCGTGCGCCAGCGCGCGAGGAGGTGCGCGCATGTTCGTCCTCATCGCCGTCGCGGCCTTCGTGCTGATGGAGCCGATTGCGGCCGGCGTTCACCGACTGGTGATGCACGGGGTTGGATGGGTACTCCACGCCTCGCATCACCGTCCTCGTGAGGGGCGCTTCGAGGCCAACGACGTGTTTCCACTGCTCTTCGCTGCCCCTGCGATTGCGCTGTTCTGGTCAGGACGGCACGATCCGACGGCGCTCGCGGTGGCGGTCGGCATCACCCTCTACGGTGCGGCCTACTCCTTCGTACACGACGGCTACATCCACAAGCGCTTTGGCTCGCTGCCGCGGATCGGCTACCTCGAGTTCCTCAGGCGTGCCCACGCGATCCACCACCTCTACAACGAGGGTCCTTACGGCATGCTGGTGCCCATCGTGCCGGCGAAGCATCGGGCCAAGCTCGCCAGCGAGCTCGTGCGCCAGTGGCGCCCGACGGTGGCGAGGGCGGTCGGGCGCTAGAGCGCCGGGTGTCCTCGAGTCGTGAGGCGCGCCGGGCGCTCACTCGGGGTGAGCTGAGGAGTCAGCGCTGATCGCCGCGACGTGAGCGGCGGTGAGCTCGACGAGAGACGTCCCGGTAAGGGCGACGAGCGTGTCAGGAGTCCCTGCCGCGACCCAGACGAGGGGCGCGCGGGCGAGGCTCGCGTCGACCACGACGAGGGCGGTGGGCGGTGCGACGAGCGGCGAGGCGGCCCCTGGTGGCACCCCGAGCGTGTCGATGAGGTAGGAGCCAGGAGCAGGCTCGACGCGCTGGGCTGCGGCCTGTTCGAGCGCGCGCCGGCTCACCCGACGGTGGCCTGCGACCACGGCCAGGACGGGAGCGTGTCGACCTCGAAAGACGACCGTCTTCGCGATCGACTCCGCGCTCGTCCCGAGCGCGGCCGCGGCGTCAGCGGCGCGATGGGTGCCGCCGTCGAAGCGGCACGGGACGCTGCTGATGCGGTGCCGTCCGAGGCGCTCGCGGACGAGGTCGAGCGGGTTCGCGAGGAGCCGGCGCTCAGACACCGAGCGATGGTCCGTCCTGTCCGTCGAGCTCACCAATGAGCAAGATGCTCACCGTCGAGCCTGCGGGTGCACCGTCTCCATCCGGAATGAGCGCGAGGGCGTTCGCGCCTGCGAGCCCTGACAGGACGTGCGAGCCTTGGAGGCGGTACGGCTCGACGACGAGCTCACCATCGCGTGAGACCGAGGCCTGAGATCGAATCAGGTGGAGCTTGCCGTCCGGTCGGCGCTCGAACGGCGCGCCGCAGCGGGCTCGAAGGAGCGGTCGGTGCCACCGACGTGCCCCGAGGAGCTTGCGGATGAGCGGTCGGGCGAAGAGTTCGAAGCTCACCACGGAAGAGACGGGGTTGCCGGGTAGGCCGATCACCGGTGTGGTGCCGATGTGGCCGAGGGCGAGCGGTTTGGCTGGCTTGATGGCAACCTGGAGCCAACGCAGCTCGCCGAGCTCGTCGATGACCCGCTTCGTGTAGTCGTAGTCTCCGACGCTCACGCCACCGCTCGAGAGCACGAGGTCGCTGTGTGCGGCAGCCGTGCTCAGGGCTGCTCGCAGCTGCTCTGGATCATCGTCGACGACGCCGTGGTCGATCGGCACGCCACCTGCTTGCGCCACGAGTGCGAGCAGCACAGGGCGGTTCGAGTCGTGGATCTTGCCAGGCGGGAGTGGCTCTTCGTCGGTCAGTTCGTTGCCCGTCGAGAGGACAGCAACGCGTGGCCTCCGGTAGGCGAAGAGCGTGCGGACGCCGAGTGACGCGAGCAGCCCGTGCACCGCAGGCGTGATGAGCGTCCCCTCGGAGAGGATCCGCTCGCCGACCGCGGCGTCGGACCCACGGCGTCGCACGTGGGCACCGAGTGGGACCGGAGCGGTGAGGATGACGGTGGAGCCCTCGACCTGAACGTCTTCGACGATCGCGATCGCGTCCGCACCGGCGGGCAACGGCGCTCCGGTCATGATGCGCAGCGCAGCCCCGCGCGGCACCTCGACCCCCGTCGGGTCGTCTCCAGCCGCGAGGGTGCCCACGATGGTGAGGCGGCACGGGTGCTGAGGGCTCGCCTCCGCGGTGTCGGCGCTGCGGAGCGCAAAACCGTCCATGCCGGTGTTGTCGAACGGAGGCAGAGGGTGCTCCACCACGATGGGTGCTGCGAGCACGAGTCCGAGTCCCTCACGCGGGTCAACCTCCACCACGGGCCCGACCCCAGCGAGCGCGAGCGCTGCCGCCTGGGCCTCAGCGAGTGGTATCACGATCCTCCTCCCTCTTCTCGTGGTGGGCGAGGAGCTCTGCGAGCGTCAACCGCAGCGCCGGTCCGAGGTCTGGCCGCTCGAGAGCGAGTTCGACGACGCTGCGAAGGTAGTCGAGCTTGTCGCCGATGTCGTAGCGACCCGACCCATCGAAGCGCACTGCGACGACGGGTTCGATCTCGATCAAGCGCGCGATCGCATCCGTGAGCTGAATCTCACCGTTCTTGCCTGGTGGGGTCGTGGCGAGGACGTCGAAGATCGTGGGTGTGAAGATGTAGCGTCCCGTGATGGCGAGGTTCGAGGGTGCCTCGTG
>SIRY01000106.1 GCA_004366215.1 Actinomycetota bacterium
GTCGCGACCGCGGAGGAGCTCTGAGCGTGGGCCGAGGGCGTCGAGGCGTCTCAGCGCGATGGCGAGGTGCTGAGCCGCGGTGTCGTGGATGCGTTGGGCGACCTCGGCGCGAGCCTGGGCGGCGGCGTGCTCGACGGCGAGGCGCCTCAGCGCCTCGAGCGTGCGGTTCGCGACGACGAGGCGCGTGATGAGCGCAGCGACGAGTCCGGCCAGGGCGAGGTCGATGGCGAGGTTGAGGGCTACCGCGGGGCCGGCGGCAGCGTCGGTGCGAAGACCGACGACGAGCGCCCACGCGGGCGCGACGACGTAGCCCCAGCGGCCTGGCGGGATCCTCGCGACGCCCGACGTGGCGAGGACGAAGGCCGAGAGCTCGCCGGCCGCACGGTTCGGCAGCGCACAGAGGACGGCGACGCTGAGCGCACCCGCCGTCGCGAGCGTGAGTCCCCTCGAAGCGCGCGGCGCGAGTTCGAGCCCGAGCCAGGCCACGAGGAGGGCACTGAGCAGCGAGAGCTCCGCGACGCGGCGACCGTGAGCAAGCTCGGCGACCGCCTCGAAGAGTGCGGCCAGCGTGATGGTGATGAGCAGCACGCGCAGTGCGACGACCGCGCCGGGCTCACCACGGAGTACGAAGCGTTGCATGAGGAACTCTGTCAGCGACCTCTCGTCGCGACGTGACGATAGCTGCGGCGGACGATGAGGGCGAACACGAGCGTCCAGCCGAGCACCGTTGCGATCGGCACCGCGACCGGCGCGCTGGGGTAGAAGGGGCGGTCGGCGAGGACCACGATCGCGTTGGCAGGTGTGTAGCGCGCGAGCGTGCTGAGCCAGTGGGGGAACGCGCTCGTTGGCACGAAGACCCCCCCGAGGAAGAGGAGCACCACCGTGCCGAGGATGGCGAGCTGGTTCGCTGCGTCGGCGTCCACGAGGAGTCCCATCGCGACGCCGAGGAGCCCAAAGGTGCTGCTCGCGACGAGGAGCACCAGGTCGCTCGCGAGCCAGTTCGCGACCGGAAGGCGCGCCCCGAGCGCGAGGCCGACGACGTCGAGGGTGACGCACGCCACGGTGGTCAGGATCGCGACGCCGAGCAGCCGGATGCCAAGGAAGGCTCCCGCACTCAGGCCCGCGACCCGCAGCGCTCGGAGCCACCCCCGCGCTCGGTCGACGCTCGCGCGTGCTCCGCCGCTCGCCATCGCCGTGGCGGCGGCGTAGAGCGCGATCTGGACCGTGATGAGGGCGACGACGTTGCCGCGACCGAGCACGACGTGCCGGTAGTTTGGGCGATCGGCGAAGAGGACGAGCAGCGTGAGCGGTAGCCCGCAGATCGCGACGAGGGCGCGAGGCGCGAGAGCGAGGTCACGAACCTCCAGCGCGAGGAGCGGACGTCGGGATCGACTCACCGGAGTCCCTCTGCAAGCAGCGTGCCGATCGCGTCCTCGAGCGCGACCGGCGTGATCTCGAGATCGCGCGCTCCGAGCTCGAGGAGGACGCGCGCGAGGCCGTCCGTGTCCGTCGCGAGGGCCTCGAAGCGCGGTGGCGGCGCCTGGAGGACCGCGGCGTCGAACGGGGCGAGTGAGGCGACGTCGAGAGGATGCGAGAGGGAGGCAGCGACACGCCGACCGAGGCCCGCCCGACGCCGTAGCTCCCTCGGCGTGCCACGAGCGAGTGGGCGCCCGTTGGCGAGGAGCACGATCTGGCCGGCGTGGCGGTCAGCTTCCTCGAGGCGGTGGGTGGTGAGCAGGACCGCGGCGCCGTGCTCTCGGAGCGCTGCGACGCTCGACCAGAGCCACTCGGTCGCTGCGAGGTCGAGCGCCGTGGACGGCTCGTCGAGGATCAGCACTCGCGGTGCGCCTGCGAAGGCGAGGGCGAGCCGGAGCCGCTGGCGCTCTCCTTCGGAGAGCGAGCCGACGGCTGCGGAGGCTCGTGCGCCGAGGCCGGCGTTCGAGAGCACCTCGTCGGCGGGAACGCCGCGCAGGCCAGCGAGCGCCGCGACGACCCTGCTCACCGGCGCGCGCGCGGGGAATCCGACGTCGGCGAGGGCGACGCCGGCGCACGCTGCGAGCGTGGCTGGAGTCGGCGGCGCGCCGCAGAGCTCGACGACGCCGAGGGGTGTCCGTCTCAGGCCGAGCACGCACTCGAGCGTGGAGGTCTTGCCGGCGCCGTTGGGACCGAGGAGGGCGAGCGAGTCTCCTGGGGCGATCGAGAGGGAGACGCCGTGGAGCCGGAACCGAGAGCTGATCGCGAGGTCGAGGTCGCGAACGCGCAGGACGGGGTCTGCCATGACCGCTGACGCTAGGACCGACCGGAGCGACACGACGACGACGGCCGTCACCTTCGGTGGTGACGGCCGTCACTGGGTGGGGGAAGGGGTCAGTCGATCGGCGCTGGTGCGCTCGCGAGCTCGCCTGCGTTGACCTCGAGCGAGCGTCGAGCCGTCTCGGGTACCGCTACGACGGTCACGACGAGCGCGAGCAGCGCGACGGCTGCGAGGAACGTCAGCGCTGCGTCCTCGCCGAGGCGCGCGAAGAGGGCGGGGAACACGAACGACGTGAGGGCGGCACCGAGGCGACCGGAGGCCACGGTGAGCGCTTGGACCGTCCCGCGCGCTCGAGTCGACGAGAGCTCGACCCCGAGCAGCCCTGATGCGGAGATCGAACCCGGTCCGGCCTGCTGCGAGAAGCTCACGCCACCGTAGAGCAGCGCCCCAAGGAGCGGCGTCGCGAGGATGGCGCCGTGGAGCTGGCTGAAGATGACGAGAAAGAGGGCCATGCCGGCGAAACCTGCAGCTTGGAGCCACCGGCGTCCGATCCGATCGACGAGCGTGACCCCGACGATCGCCCCAGGAATGGTCGCGATCAGCTCCATGGCGAGGTTGAAGGTTCCCGGGGTGAGGCCGATGCCCTTCGCGATGAGTGAAGGGCCAAAGAGGATGCCGCTGTAGGCGACGATGTCGAAGAGGAAC
>SIRY01000107.1 GCA_004366215.1 Actinomycetota bacterium
ACCGGATCGCGCCACGACGGGAACCCGTTCGCGGTTCGCGATCGTGAGGATGCGCGACACCTCCTCGGTGGTTCGAGGAAGGACGACCACGTCGGGGACGTGTTCGCGCCACCGGTGCACAGGGAACGGTGCGGGAACTCGGCTCCGCGCCGCACGAGCCCCCGCATCGACTCGAACCCGGCTCGCGCCGAGCACCTCCACCAGCTCGGCGAGGACCCGATCGGAGACCCCTACAGCGAGGCTCATCGGAGCCACCCCGGAACCGAGACGGGAGCTCCGCAAGAGAGCGCGACGAGCTCAAGGAGGTCAATGACCGGCATCTCATGACGCCGACCGGCTTCACCGAGCGGCCGTTCGGCCCAGGGACACGCGGTTACGAGCGTGTCGACGTCGAGAGCTCGAGCTCGCTCGACGCGACGCTCGCTGAGTTGGGAGGTGAGCTCTGGTCGCGCAATAGCCAGCCCACCCCCGCCGCCGGAACAGTAGCTCCACTGGGTCACGCGGTCTTCGTCCACGAAGTCGAGGCCGGGGATCGCACGCAGAATCTCGCGTGGAGCCTCCCAGATGCCCTTACGCTTGTTGAGTCGGCACGGATCGTGGTAGGTCACCCGTGCTTCGATCGGACGCTGTGGGGTGAGTCGCCCCTCACGGATCCACTGCGCAACGAGATCAAGGGCGAGGACGATCTCAAAGTCGAAGGAGTGGCCAAAGTAGCGAGGGTAGTCCTCGGTGAACGAGATGTAATCGTGCGGATCCAGCACGACGATCCGACGTGCTCCTGCCTCGCGCCAGTCGTCGACGTTGTGTTCGGCAAAGCGACGAGCCTGATCGGCGTAGCCCATCTCGGCCGCGGGGCCACCGCAGCACCATGGTTGAGGCTGCAGCGCGAGCGGCTCACCTACGTGGTCAAAGAGCCACACGACCGACTGGGGGAGGGAGGTACGGTACAACGCGGCCTCACAGTCGACGAAGAGCACGGTCGAACCGGACCGGGGCAGGTCGTACTGTGCGGCCCACGCCTGCGACACCTCGACGCTGACATCCTGCACAACCGGCTCGTGGCGATTTCGGTCCGTCGCCGCGTTCCACGCCGCCCACGTGGGCTCCTCGACGCCGCGATCGACGGCGAGGGTTCGCACCGCGCGAACGACGTCGACCGTTCGAGTTCGAAATCGGTAAAAGTCACCTACGAAGAGTGTGTTCGGGCAGCGCAGCTCACAGCCACCGCACATCGTGCACGAAACGTAGTCCTGTGCGACGTCCTCGATGTCGACGAGTCCTTGTTCCATCGCCACTACGTTCGCGTGGAACGCCGTGGGCAGGTAGGTCTCATCTCTCGTGACTTGGTACACAGGGCACACCTCTCGGCAAAACTTGTGGCCCGATGAGTAACAGTTGTAGGCGGCGTTGCGCCATTCCTCGGCGAGGCCTAGCGCTGTAGTTGGCCGGTCTCCACCATCAGCGCGTTCGACGACGTCCATGGCTCCCTCCCAAAACCTTTGAGATCAAAGGTTATAGCTATGAGGTCTGCGCGTCAAGGATGCCGGTCTGACCCCGGTACGCTGGTCGCGGTGGTCACCGTTGCGGGAGAGGCTCGAGCTCCTGCACTCTTTCGTCCGCTCGGAGCTCGCGACCGAGTCACGAGCGTGGCGCGCAGGCTTGAGGACGCGATCGCGGCAGGGCTCCTCCCCCCGGGGTCACGACTCCCACCGGAAGAGCTCCTCGCAGGCACGCTCGACGTCTCGCTCACCACGCTGCGAGCTGCGCTGCACGAGCTTCGAACCATGGGTACGATCACGACCCACCGGGGGCGCCAGGGAGGCTCCGTCGTGACCGTTGAGGAGGCGTGGTTGCTCGACCAGTCGCGTCGGCGCCTCGCTCGACTTCGCCCGACCGAGCTCCGCGACACCGGCGACCTCCACGCCGCAATCTTTGCTGAAGCCGCCAGGCTCGCTGCTGAGCGCACGACCGCAGCGGAGCGCGCCGCGCTCAAGACGTCGACCGCCTCGCTCGAAGCAGGGGACCTTCGCGCTGAGTTGGAGTTGCACCTCGAGATCGCCTCACTGTCACAGTCCGCGCGGCTACTTGGCGCAGAGCTCGACTACCTCCTCTCCATCGGAGGGCTCCTACGCCTTCGCGACTCGACCGCGTGTCACGGACACTGCCTGAGCCTCGAGTCCGTCGCTACGTCTATCTTGGCGGCGCAGCCCGCTCGTGCCTACGAGGCGGCGCGCCAGCACGCCCACGCGCTGACGCGCTGGCTCATCGAGCAAGTCGTTGCGAGCGCTTCAACGTCGGGGTGAGCGGTGATCGACCTAGAAGAGACGTTGCGCGCCGTCGTCGAGCGGGTGAGCACGGTCATCCACGGCGTCACCGCGCTGCTCACCCAGCTCGCTGGTCAAGCCGACGACCCCGCCGGTCTCGAGTCACTCGTGCGCGCCGCGATTGAGGATCCTGACTCGGTCGTTCTCGGCGCCGGTGTCGTTACCGCCTCGCGCCCCCAGGCGGTGCTCGCGTGGTGGTGGCGCCGCGAAGGGTCACTCAGCCAACTCATGGTGCAGCTCGATCCTCACTCCATCGTCTTCTACGACGTCGAGAGCCAACCGTGGTTCGTTGAGCCACTGCGCACTGGCACCTTGGCTGTCGTCGGTCCCTACTTCGATCGCTCTGGAACCGACGCCACGGTCGTCACGCTCACCGTCCCTCTCAGCAGCGCACCGCCGGCCGTTGCCGGTGCCGATCTCGACCTCGATGCGCTCTTTCGACTCCTCGTCCGTGATCGCAGGGCCGTCGAAACGAAGGCCATCCTCGAGAACCTCGAAGGTCGCGTCATCGCCTCAGCAGACCCCGACGTCCTTGCTGGAGAGCTCGATCAAGGACCGTGGCTACTCTCGCTGCCCTGCCCGATGTTGCCCTGGCGAGTCGTCGTTCGCAGATCAGGAGCACGCCACTGACGCCTCCTTAGGTGACGCTCGTCACGACGAAGTCGGTCGGAAACGCTGCGTGCTCTGGGCCACCTCCGATCGTCATACCGATCGAGATGCTCGCGCCCGGTGCGATCGTCGCGTTCCACGACGCTGGTGTCACGGTCACGCCGCCCGTCTGCGCCGACTCGACT
>SIRY01000108.1 GCA_004366215.1 Actinomycetota bacterium
ACGCGGACTTCAGGAAGATCCGCGACCATGAACTGCAAGAGCGCCATCTGGGCGGTCGCGTCTTGCATCGCCACGCGGTCAGGGTCGAGCTCGATCCAGCTCGTTCCTCGCTCGAGCTCTGCGCGCTCCGGCGCTCGCAGGTGGCTGAGGAGGACCTTCTCGCCGAAGGTCAACGGGCGACCAAGTCGCCGACGCATGAGGGTCGTCACGTCCTCAAAGCGCGTGTAGACCTTCTCGACCAACTCGACCGGCGTCGTCTCTCGCACCTGCGCCATAGCCGCTCCTCCTCACAGAGGCCTCGACGACCCAAGACCTCCTCACGGTTGCTAACCTAGACAAGCATAGGACAAGTACGCATTCCCCGCTACCTCGCCATCGCCGAGCGTGTGCGTGCGACCATCGCCGATGGTCGCACTGCTCAGGGCGACCTCTTGCCATCCGAGGCTGAGCTGAGCGCTCGCTACCGAGCGTCGCGCATCACCGTACGGCGCGCCCTCGAGCTCTTGCGCGACGAAGGGCTCGTCACGCCCCGCCAAGGCGTCGGCTGGGTCGTGGCTCGCGTTCCCGTCGCGCAGCCGCTCGGGCGCTTCGCCACGATCGAGCAGCAGCTGCGAGAGCTCGGACGAACGCCGACGCGGCGCATCCTCACGACCCGCTCGTACCCCGCCTCGGGGAGGGTCGAGGAGGTCCTCGGCGGTGGCGAGGTGCGTGAAGTGACCCGCTTGAACCTCATCGACGGCGAGCCCTTCGCCCGCGTGACCGTGTGGGTGCCGGCCCACCTCGGTGGCGGCCTCAGCGTGGCCGACCTCGAACGGTTCTCGTTCTACGAGCTCCTGACGTCGAGCGGGCGGCTCTTACGACCGCTCGCGTGGGCCCACCAGGTGATCCGCGCGGTCGTCATCGACGACGACGACGCACGACTCCTCGGCGTCGCACCTGAGTCGGTTGGCCTGGCCTGCGAGCGCATCACCTACGACGCAGCCGACGTCGCCGTCCTCTACTCGCACTTCGTCTTCCCCGCGAGCCGCGTCCTCTTCGAGGTCGACCTCACCGACGAGGTGAGCTCGATCGGCCCGACAGGGCTTCGCCTCGTCACCGACGCCTGAGCCGAGCAGGCGCTCACGCGCCGTCGCTTGACGCGATCTGTTCAGCACGATACGATGCTGCATCGTTTCGTTCTGTTTACCACCCGCAGCGAACGCGGGGGCGGGTGGCTCGGCGAGAGGGGGGGACGATGGCACGAGCACCGGTTGTCGAGGTGCGCTCGATCGAGCACATCCCTGACGAGGAGCGCCACGGTCGACCGATCTCCCTCCTCACGCTGTGGTTCGCGTCGAACTTCCAGATCAACGGGCTCGTCACGGGCGCGGTCGCGATCGCGGTCGGCCTCAGCGTGCCGCGGGCCCTGCTCGCGCTCGCGCTCGGCAACCTCGTCGGTGGCCTGTTCATGGCGTACCACTCAGCGCAGGGACCCAAGCTCGGCCTGCCTCAGATGATTCAGTCTCGGGCGCAGTTCGGCTTCTTCGGGGCCCTCGTCCCTGACGCCGTCGTCATCGTCATGTACCTCGGCTTCGCCGTCGCCGGTGGGCTCGTCGCTGGGCCGGCGATCGCGAGCGCGCTGTCGACGAGCCGTGTCGTCGGCATCGTCGTCTACAACGTCGTCGTGCTCGTCGTGGCCGCGGTCGGCTACCGGCTCATCCACGCGGTCTCGCGGGTCATCTCCGCACTCTCCACGATCGCCTTCGTCGCCATCGCGGTCGCGCTCTCTCGCCACCTCCACCTGCCCGCAACCGGCTCCGCCGGCACCCTCGGCGCCTTCGTGCTCGTCGTCTCCGTCGCGGCCTCGTGGCAGATCACGTGGGCACCGTACGTCTCGGACTACTCTCGCTACCTCCCACGCTCGACGTCGACCTCGACGACGGTCCTTCTCACCTACGTCGGCTCCGCCGTCGGTGCCGCCCTCATCATGGCCCTCGGCGCCGTGGCTGCGTCGCTCAACGAGACCGCGGTGAACGCCAACCCGATCGGCTTTCTCGCGGGGCGCGTCCCCTCGCTCCACGGCGTGCTCGTCGCCCTCCTCCTCCTCAGCCTCCTGCCGGCGAGCGCCGAGAGCCCCTACGGAGCCTTCCTGACCGCGCTCTCTGCGGTCAGCCAAGGAGGGATCGTGCGGGCAACGCGCCGGCTGCGGGTGCTCTTCGTCGTCGTCTTCAGCGGCGTGAGTCTCGTGCTGACGCTTGCTCTGCCCGCGACGATCCTGACAGACTTCGAGAACGTGATCCTCTTCCTGCTCTACCTGCTCGTGCCCTGGACGGCGATCAACCTCACCGACTACTACCTCGTGCGCCGCGGACACTACGACGTCGCAGGCATCCTCGAAGCGCACGGGCCCTACGGCAGGATTCGCTGGGTTCCGCTCGGAATCTACCTCGCGACCATCGTCGTCGAGCTCCCCTTCGTCAACAGCTCGCTCTACGAGGGGCCGATCGCGCGCGCCCTCGGGGGTGCTGACATCTCGTGGATCGTCGGGCTCGTGGTCGCCGCCGCTGCCTACGGCATCTGGGCACGTCGTCCTCGTGGGATGTCCACCGAGCTCGCGGAGGCCTCGTGAGCGTCCAGCCAGAACACCTCGCCGCCCTCCACGACCTCGTCGGCGACCGACGGCTCACGCCGGTCCAACGCCGGGTCATCCACACGATCGCCGAACACCTCGAGGACGCTGACTCGCTCTCGAGCGCAGAGCTCGCGAGCCTCGCGGGAGTCTCCCAGCCCTCCGTCGTTCGGCTCGCCGCAGCCCTTGGTTTCGCCACCTACCAGGAGTTCCGCGCCGCACTTCGCGCCATCGTGCGCTCCCAACGACCGAGCGCAGCCGACGAGGTGCGCCTGAGCGCGATCCGCGACGAGGTGGCCAACCTCACGTGGCTCGAGCGACACCTCGCAGCGACCGACGTCCTCGCGACGGCTGGAGACCTCGCGGCGGCGTCGAGCCCGCTCCTCGTCGTCGGCCTCCGTGCGTCAGCACCCCTCGCCCACTACCTCGGCTTCTACCTCCGCAAAGTCCACCCTTGGGTCGTGACCGTCACGCACGCAGGCTCGGAGGCGCTCGACCTGCTCGACGAGGCCATCCGGGCCGGTGCCCGCTGTGCGATCGTGCTGGCCCTGCCTCGCTGGCCGCGAGAGCTGCTCACGCTCCTCGACCTCCTCACAGAGGCCAAGACCTCGATCGTGTGCCTCGCTGATCGCCCCCACGGACCGCTGCAAGACCACGCGACGACCTGCCTCGTCACACCCGTGGGCACGAGCCTCCTCTACGACACCCACGCCACCGCCTTCGTGGCCGCGCAGCTGCTCGTCCAAGCCGTCGCCGAGGCTCGCCCGAAGGTGGCAGACGCAGCGATGGAGGCCTTCGAGGCGCGGGCAAGTCGCTACCGCTACTTCCTCGCAGGAGAAGATCGATGAGCGCAGCGACGCTCGAGCAGCTCCTCGCGGCGTTCGCACCGGTCGGTCGCGACCCTGCCGGAGGGTGGACACGTCGCGGCTTCAGCGCACACGAAGAGCGCTTGCGGTCCATGCTCGAGGCGGAGGCGACACGCCGTGGCTGGTCGAGCTCGATCGACGCCGCGACCAACCTCTGGCTCTGGCTCGAGGGGCCCGGCGAGGACGCGCTCGTCCTCGGTTCGCACCTCGACTCTGTGGTCTGTGGCGGCGCCCTCGACGGCCCGCTCGGTCTCGCGAGCGCCCTCGCGGCTATCGACCTGCTCCGAGCTCGTCGATGGCGCCCTCGACGGCCGGTCGCGCTCGTCGCGTTCCGCGACGAGGAGGGAGGCCGCTTCGGCCGAGCCTGCTTGGGTTCGCGCGTCCTCACCGGCGCTCTCAACCCGAGCGATGCGCTCGCGCTCGAGGATGACGAGGGAGTCTCGCTGGCGGCGGCACTCGACAGCCTCGGCTACGACCGGCGCACCTTCGGACCTGATCGGAACCTCGTCGCCTCGATCGGTTCCTACCTCGAGCTCCACATCGAGCAGGGGCGCCAGCTCGCACCTCACGGTCGTGCGGTCGGTCTTGGCACCGGGATCTGGCCGCACGCGCGCCTTCGCGCCATCCTCCCTGGCCGACCAAACCACGCAGGAACGACGCCGATGCACGAGCGGGACGACCCGGTCGTGACCCTCGCACACCTCGTGCTCGAGGTGCGTCGCGCGGCGCTCGCACGAGGCGCCCTCGCTACCGTCGGTCGCGTCGAGGTCGAACCCAACGCGCCGAACGCGATCGCCCGCGCGGTGGAGGCGTGGGTCGACGTCCGGGCTCCCCACGAGGATGCCCTCGACGGACTCATCGTCGACGTCGAGCGCTTGGTCACGCCGACCGAGGGCACGCTCACCGTGGCCTCGCGAACGCCGGCGACCGCCTTTGACGCGGCGCTGTCGAGCTCGATCGCTGCCGTCGTCGACGCGCCCCGGATCGCGACGGGCGCCGGCCACGACGCCGGCATCCTCCAAGACGCCGGGGTGCCGAGCGCCATGATCTTCGTGCGGAACCCGACCGGCGTGTCTCACGCCCCCGACGAAGACGCCACCCGGGAGGACCGGCGCCGCGGAGTTGAAGCGTTGGCTCGAGCGATCGAGGTACTCACGTGAGGATCGCGGCGCGCTGGGCGCTCCTTGGCGAGGAGCTCGTGTCGAACGTCGCCGTCACGATCGAGGCAGATCACATCGCCGCGGTGGATCGCGGTGGGCACGGCCGCGCCGACACCGAGGTGGAGCTGCTCACCCCAGGGTTCGCGAACGCCCACAGCCACGCCTTCCACCGCGCGCTCCGTGGCCGCGTCGGCCTCGGAGCGGACTTCTGGGCGTGGCGCCACGCGATGCTCGCCCTCGCCGAGCGGCTCGACCCAGAGCGCTACCGGCGCCTCGCCTACCTCGTCGACCGCGAGCTCCTCCTCGGAGGCTACACCACGATCGCCGAGTTCCACTACGTGCACCGAGGGACGGCGTCGCAGTCCCTCGCGAGCCCCAACGCGATGGGCGAGGCGCTCGTCGACGCGGCACAGGCAGCAGGCTGCCGCTTGACCCTCGTCGACGCCGCGTACCTCCACCCCGAACCCTC
Source organism: Actinomycetota bacterium (assembly GCA_004366215.1). Taxonomy (GTDB): domain Bacteria; phylum Actinomycetota; class Acidimicrobiia; order Acidimicrobiales; family Acidimicrobiaceae; genus Acidimicrobium. Next base: position 5,104 of record SIRY01000108.1, read on the forward strand.
GCGTCGAGCTTGGAGCGCACTCGACGGTCCAGCGCGACGCTTCGCAGACACGAGCGTCGAGGCCTACCTCGCGCGGGTCTCGGAGATCGACGAAGGACCTCTCGTGCGGGTTCAGCACGCCGCTCACTCCCTGCGCACCTGCCGTCCCGAGGAGCTCAGCGAGATCGCTGCCGCTGCTCACCGCGGGTGGCACCTCCACCTCGTCGAGCAGCCACGCGAGGTCGCCATGGTCGAGGCTGCCTACGGCGCGCCACCGGTCGCGGTCCTCGAACGCCACGGCCTGCTCTCCGAGCGCCTCGTCGCCGTCCACCTCAACGCCGCGACCGATCCCGAGCTCACGACGCTCGCCGACCACGGCGTCTGGCTCGCTGCCTGCCCGAGCACCGAGGAGGATCTCGGCGACGGGCTCTCGCCTGCCGCTCGCTACAGGGCGCTCGGCGGTCGCGTCCTCCTCGGCTCCGACGAGCAGGTCGTCAGCGACGCGCTCGCCGAGGCCTCGCGGCTCGAGGCGCACGCCCGGCTCCAGGCGCGAGCTCGTCGCGGCTTCGCTCCCGAGGCGCTGTGGCGGGTGCTCACCGCCCACGCACCGCTCGGCTGGCCGGAGGTCGGACGCATCGAGGTCGGTGCGGCCGCCGACCTCGTCGCCCTCGACCTCGACGACGTCACGCTCGCCGGCGTCCACCCTCACGCGTTGCCGGTCGTCGGACCCGCGGGGCGCGTGAGCCGCGTCTGGGTCGCGGGACGGCTGCGCGTCGAAGACGCTGCGAGCGAGCGTCGCGAGCTCTCGAGGGAGCTCGCGGCCGTCATCCGTGAGCTCTGGAGTGAGCGCTAGGAGGAGACCATGGGAACCCGACATGACCCAACGCGTACGATCAGGGCGCCGCGCGGAACGACGCTCACCTGCCGGAGCTGGCTCACCGAAGCGGCCTACCGCATGATCCAGAACAACCTCGATCGCGAGGTGGCTGAGCACCCCGAAGACCTCGTCGTCTACGGCGGCATCGGGCGCGCCGCGCGCGACTGGGAGTCCTTCGATCGCATCCTCGAGACCTTGCGGACCCTCGGCGACGACGAGACGTTGCTCGTCCAGAGCGGCAAGCCGGTCGCCGTCATGCCCACCCATCCGGACGCACCGAGGGTCCTCATCGCGAACTCGAACCTCGTGCCGCACTGGGCAACGTGGGAGCACTTCGACGAGCTCGACCGCCGCGGACTCATGATGTTCGGACAGATGACAGCCGGCTCGTGGATCTACATCGGCTCCCAGGGGATCATCCAGGGAACCTACGAAACCTTCGCCGCGGTCGCCGCGACTCACTTCGGTGGCGACGCCGCCGGGCGCTGGGTCCTCACCGCCGGCCTCGGCGGCATGGGCGGCGCGCAGCCACTCGCGGCCACGATGGCGGGCTTCTCGATCCTCGCGATCGAGGCTGACCCGAGCCGCATCGAGCTTCGCATGCAGACTGGCTACCTCGCACAGCGTGCACCGTCGCTCGAAGAGGCGCTCGGAATGCTCGAACGAGCTCGTCGCAGCGGGCAGCCGACCTCGATCGGGCTGCTCGGCAACGCCGCCGAGGTCGTACCGCAGCTCGTCGAACGAGGCATCGTCCCAGACGTCGTGACCGACCAGACGAGCGCGCACGACCCCCTGCGCGGTTACCTGCCGGTCGGCTACACCCTCGAGCAGTGGCGCCGCGCGGAGGATCCAGAGCGCCAGGTGGCCGACGCCAAGGCGTCGATGGCCCGCCACGTCCGTGCGATCCTCGCTCTGCGAGATCGAGGTGCGGTCGCCTTCGACTACGGCAACAACCTGCGG
>SIRY01000109.1 GCA_004366215.1 Actinomycetota bacterium
ACGGGCTCTCGAGCCTGCGTAGCTTGACCATCGACGCGAAGAAGCGCCGCTCTCCCGCGTGCTCGAACGCGATGACGAGCTCGTCGTCGATGCCCCGAGCGACGACGTCGCGAACGACACCCTCGCCGTAGCGGACGTGGAAGACTCGCGTACCGCGCTCCCACGTCGTTCGCGAGGAGGGCCCACGAGCTCGAGCGGGTGGCACCGGCGCGACGGCGTGGTCCGCCGGTCCTCGCTGAGCAGGCGGCCCCACCGTCTCGACGAGGTCATCAGGCAGTTCGTCGATGAAGCGGCTCGCTGGGTTGTAGAGGGGTTCGCCCCAGCTCGCCCGCCGACGGGCGCGAGTGAGCGCTAGCCATCGCCGCGCACGCGTCACGGCGACGTAGAACAACCGCCGCTCTTCCTCGATACCCTCAGGGTCGACGAGCGAGCGCACGTGGGGGAAGACCCCCTCCTCCAGTCCAACCACCACGACGACGTCGAACTCGAGCCCCTTTGCCGCGTGAGCCGTCATCAGCGTCACCCCGGCCGCGTCGACGACCTCGTCAGCGGCCGACACCAGCGCGACCTGCTCGAGGAAGCCCGCGAGGTTCTCGGACGCCTGCGCCGCAGCTCGCAGCTCGGCGAGGTTCTCGAGGCGCCCCTCAAGCGTGATAGGGTCCTCCTCGTTGAGGTAGTCGAGGTAGCCGGTCTCGCGCACCACCACGTCGATGAGCGCGTCGGGTGACGTGAGCTCGACCTCGGTGCGCAAGCGATCGAGGAGCGCGACGAAGTCGGCGAGCGCCCGCTCTTGGCGGGCCGTCAACCCGAGCACCCGCGGTCCCTCCTCGCGCAGCAGCCCGAGCATTGAGCGTCCGCGAACGGAGGCCGCTCGTGCGAGTGCCTCCTCGCTTCCCCGGCCGATGCCACGCCGCGGCACGTTGAGGATGCGCACGAGGGCGACGTCGTCGTCTGGGTTCACGAGCACCCGCAGGTAGGCGAGCACGTCTCGGATCTCACGTCGCTCGTAGAACCTGACACCTCCAAGGAGCTGGAAGGGAAGTCCGAGCTCGCTGAACGCCTCCTCGAGGGGACGGCTCTGGGCGTTCGTGCGGAAGATCACCGCGACCTCTGAGGGTGCGACGCCGCCGAGGGCGATGCGGTCTCGTACGAAGCGCGCGACCCAGCGCGCTTCGTCGCGCTCGTCCTCTGCGACGTAGTAGCTCGCCCGCTCGCCGTCGCCGAGCTCCGAGAAGAGGTGCTTGACGTAGCGCCGACGGTTGCGAGCGATGACGGCGTTCGCAAGGCCCAAGATGGCGTTCGTCGAGCGGTAGTTCTGCTCGAGCGCGACGACGAGCGCGCTGCCGAAGCGCTCCTCGAAGGCGAGGACGCCGTTCGGGTCTGCTCCGCGGAACGCGTAGATCGACTGGTCGACGTCACCGACTGCGTAGACGCTGCGCTCGTCGCGTGCGAGCAGCCAGACGAGCTCGTGCTGCGCAGGGTTCGCGTCTTGAAACTCGTCGATGAGGACGTGGCGAAAGCGCGACCGCCAGTAGTCAGCGAGCTCGGGGCGCGAGCGGAGTCCCTCGACGACGCGTCCGATGAGGTCGTCGAAGTCGGCTGCGTTCGATTCGGCGAGACCTTCCTGGTACGCGCGGTACACGAGCGCAACCTGCCGCTCGTAGAGGCCAGATGCCTGCGCTGTGAACTGCTCGGGGTCGATGAGCCGCGCCTTGGCGAGCGAGATGGTAGCCGCGAGCGCTCGCGGTGGAAAGCGTTTCGTGTCGAGCTCGAGCCGTCGAATCGTCCGTTCGAGCGCTCGCCGAGCGTCGTCTTGGTCGTAGATGGTCCAGCCGGAACGCAGGCCTCCGAGCTGAGGATGCACCCGCAGGACGCGAGCGCAGGCCGCGTGAAACGTCGACACCCAGAGCCCATCGGCGACCTCACCCACGAGCGCACGCACTCGCGTGGCCATCTCCGAGGCGGCCTTGTTGGTGAAAGTGATCGCGAGAATCGACGAGGGGCGCTCTCCTTGGGCGAGGAGCCAGGCCACCCGCCTCGTCAGCACTCTCGTCTTGCCGGAGCCAGCACCAGCGAGCACGAGGACGGGGCCGATCGGAGCGCTCACCGCACGGCGCTGCGCGGGGTTCAGATCCTCGAGGAGATCCTCGAGCACGGCGTCACTCCCACTCAATGGTGCCTGGCGGCTTGCTCGTCACGTCGTAGACGACTCGATTGACGCCCGGCACCTCGTTGACGATGCGGCGTGCGATACGGTCGAGCACCTCCCAGGGGAGCCGCGCCCAGTCGGCGGTCATGGCGTCTTCGGACTCCACCGCTCGGATGATCACCGGAGCGTCGTACGTACGCGCATCGCCTGAGACGCCAACAGAGCGCAGTCCCGGCGCGAGCACCGCGAACGCCTGCCAGAGCGCTCGCGCGAGCCCAGCTCGCTCGAGCTCCTCGCTCACGATCGCGTCAGCGCGCCGCACGGTGGCCACCCGCTCCGGAGTCACCTCTCCGAGCACGCGGACTGCGATGCCGGGGCCTGGGAACGGTTGACGCCAGATGAACGACTCGGGGATACCGAGCTCGACGCCGATGCGGCGAACCTCGTCTTTGAACAGCCTGCGAAGCGGCTCGACGATCTCGAGGGTCACGTCGTCCGGCAGGCCACCGACGTTGTGGTGCGTCTTGATGGTGG
>SIRY01000110.1 GCA_004366215.1 Actinomycetota bacterium
GCTCGAAGTGCTCGCTGAGTTTCAGGTGACGATCCCCGAGCTCGGCACGATCGCGACGACGCATCCGCCGGTCGTGGTGTTGACGTCGAACGGCGTACGCGACCTCTCGGAAGCGCTCAAGCGTCGCGCGCTCTACCTCTACCTCGACTACCCAGAGCCGGAGCGCGAGCGAGCGATCGTCCTTGCGGCCGTCCCCGGCATCGAGCCCACGCTCGCAGAGGCGATCGTGCGGTTCGTCACGAGCGTGCGCGAGCTCGACGTCAAGAAGCGTCCCTCGATCGCTGAGACCATCGACTGGGCGCGCTCCCTGGTGGTGCTCGGTGCGGACGTGCTGAGCCCGTCGGTGGTCGAGCGCACCCTCAGCACGCTGCTCAAGCATCGGGTCGATGTGGAGCGCGCACGACACGAGCTCCTTGGTGCGCGGAGCGGATGATCAGCCGCACGCTCGCCTTGGCGCGAGCGCTCGCCGAGGCCGGCGCGCCGGTCAGTCCGGCCGAGCTCAGTGACGCCCTCCGGGCTGTGGCGTCGCTCCCGCTCCTCGAGCGCTCGAGCGTACGTGCCGCCCTCGCGGCGACGATGGTCAAGGATCCGAGCGCACGCGAGGTCTTCGCCGCGCTGTTCGACGTCTTCTTTCCGCGAGGGCTCGCGCCCGAGGAGATAGGCACCGACGAGGGCGAGCTCGACGACGACGCGCTCCGTGACGCCGTTCGAGCGGCGCTCGAGAGGGGAGATGAGGACGAGCTTCGCGCGCTCGCAGCCACGGCGGTAGAGCGCTTCGCTGAGATTGCTCCAGGCCGGTCGGTGGCTGGGGCGTACTACACCTACCGGACGCAGCGGGGACTCGAGCTCGATCGTATGCGCGCAGAGCTCCTCGCGGCGAGCACGAGGAGCTCGGAGCCTGACGTGTCGTGGTTGCACGAGGAGCGGGAGGCTCGTCGTCGCCTCGCAGCCCTCGCGCGCTTCGTCGACGAGGCGGTGACGGCGCGACTTGCCCACGAGCGAGAACCCGAGGAGCTCGCTCGCTCCCTCGGGCTTCGGGTCGCAGAGGACGTGGACATCATGGGTGCCTCTCGCGAGGAGCTCCTTGCGATCCGCAACGCCGTTCGGCCGCTCGCCGCCAAGCTCGTCTCCAAGCTCGAGCGACGGCACGCACGGCGCGAGGGCTTCTTTGACCTGAGGCGCACCTTCCGACGCTCCCTCGGGACGGGAGGTGTGCCGCTCGACCCGGCTCGCCGGCCGCGACGACCGCGACGGCCGGACGTCGTCGTCTTGACCGACATCTCGGGGTCGGTAGCGGCCTTTGCTCGGTTCACGCTGCAGCTCTTGTGGGCCCTCGCTGGCGAGCTGCGACGGCTTCGGTCGTTCGCCTTCATCGACGCGGTGGATGAGGTGACGCCGCTCGTCGATGGATCGTGGGACATCGAAGCGGCGCTGCGAGCCGTGGCCGAACGAGCGGTCGTGGTGGGGCGCCAAGGACACTCTGACTACGGCGCCGTCTTACGGCAGTTCGAGGAGCGCTACGCCCACGTCCTCAGCCCACGAACGACCTTGCTCATCCTCGGGGACGCTCGCTCGAACTTCCACGACCCCCACGCGGAGGTCCTCGTGCACCTCGCGCGCCGAGCCCGGGCGACGTACTGGCTCAACCCGGAGCCCGCGCGCTACTGGGACTCTGGCGACTCGGTGATGGGTGCCTACGCCCCAGCGTGCACGGCGGTCGTCGAGTGTCGCTCGCTGCGCCAGCTCGAGCACTTCATCGAGGAGGTGCTCTAGCTGCACCACGCGTCGAGGTCCACCGGCTGGGGCGAGCTCGAGCCTGGTGGGTTGAAGGCGATGGTGTCTCCGTACTGGACGATGCGGGGCGTGCCGTTGCCAAAGGGGGCGTAGTCGGGGACCGACGGGCCCGTCGGACCAGTCGCGGTGGTCGGAGTCAGCTGCTGTCCACTGCAGACGACGGTCGGATTCTGGCCCGGTGCGGCCAACCACAGCGGAGTGCCCGGCGGCAGCGGGGCTCCCCAGGACGGAGCAGCGGCTGTGCCGCTCGTGCCGGTGATCACATCCCACTGGTAGCTGTTGGAGTAGACGCCGACCTGAACCTGAGGAGACAGAGACTCGAAGAAGGCGAGCGCTCCGTAGATGACGTTGGCGTTCGCCTGGGGGTTCGACGACCAGCCGCCTTGGGTCTCGACGTCGATCCACCAGGTGTTGGCCAGGGCGGGGGCGTTCGGGCCGAGCTCTGCGTAGGCAGTCGCGTAGGCGTACTCAGCCTCGCCGTAGCCGTAGAGGAAGTTCGAGCCAAAGGGTTGGGAGCTCGTTACCGCACTCGTTGGTTGGTAGAGCTGGAACGCGGGCGTCGCTTCGACGGCCTTGATCGCTGCAGCCGTTGACGGCTCGTACTGGGTGCCGTTCCAGTTGTACCAGGCTGGCGGCGTCTCTGACGTGGGGAACTGGAGGGGCCTCGGTGGCGTCTGGCTGGATGGTCCGCCAGCGAAGAAGTAGAGCTGCGTCGAGGAGCCACCCAGGGCGACCGCCTGCTGGAAGGCTGCGCCCGTGCACGTCGACGGCCAGTCCCAGGAGTACGGCCAGCCGTTGGACTGGACGATGAGCAGGGGTGAACTCGGCGACGGCTGGTTCACGATGTTCACGCAGTTGAAGTTGCTGAGGTCGAAGCCGGTAAACGGTGCGTCTACCATCCCAACGATCGCTCCGGGCAGGGGGTTGGACCCGCCGAGGCCGGTGAGCCCGAGGGTGTAGGTGTTGCCGTCGAAGCCGGCGTCGCCGAAG
>SIRY01000111.1 GCA_004366215.1 Actinomycetota bacterium
CAGGCGCCGTGGCGACGCTTCTTACGACTCCGCGCCTACTGTTGGAGGTGCAACCCCCACACTCCACACCATGCAGGCCCGCTCCGCGGGCTTGTATGGTGTGTGGGCACGGTGCGCTAGGGTCGTCGGGGTCGAGCCCGCCGAAGGCTCGCTGCGAGTGCACCGGCGAGTCCTGCACCAAGCGCGCTGACGAGAGCTCCGAGCAGCAGGATGATCGGAGCGAGAGCCGTCGGAAAACCGGCGATGGCCGCGGTGAGCTGTGCTGCTCGAAGCACCGGCCCCTGAGACCAGACGAGAGCGAGATCGAGCAGCCACGCGAGCAGTCCAGCAGCTGAGGCGCTCCACGCACCGAGGAGGAGGCCAACGACGGCGCCAACGACGATGACGAGCCACCACGCTCCGAGGGCGTAGCCCACCGCAGCGACGAGCGCGCCAACCACGACGACGAGAGACCGGGTCATGTGGAGCCTCGCAGCGTCCAGACGGCAACGGGGTGCCCGATGCCAGCGGTGGAGAAGGTGAGGTAGCGACCGTCCCACCACAGGGGTACGAGGTTCTCGTACCACGGCGACAGGGGGTCCTCGCTCTCTCCCCCCGGCAGGACGCCGAGCGAGGCCGCGCCAAAGGCAACCACCATGCGCCAACTTGGACCCTGCTCAGAGAGGAGTCCTCCGTCGGCAGCGTTGACCGTCCATGCGTCACCTGACGACGCACGAGGTCCGTAAGCAAGCGACGCGGCACCGGTTAACGAGGGAAACTCTCGCCGATGGAGGCGACCCCACTGCCAGCGCTGGATCGGCCCCAGGTGTCCATGCAACCACGAGGTCGCTTGGTTGAGCGCGGTCGCTGCGATCGAGACCGGGGAGGGTGAGGGGTTCGTCGGGTTCGCGACTAGCCGCGGCGACAGGGTGCCAAGGTCGAGAGCCTCGAGATCTTCGATGAGCGGGTCATTGAGCTGGTTGACGACGAGCACGCTGCCGGCTGGCTGGGGCAGGTGTGCGCTCGACCACAGCGGATCGAAGAGGTCTCGAACGTCGTAGCCGAGCCAGAACCACCAGACGCTCGCGGCTTGGGAGGTTGCACTCATAGCTCCGTTCCATCGCCGGAGGAGCTTGAGAGCCTGGCCCTCGAGGCTCGTCGCTCGGGCGTGGACGTGACGCACCAGCCACGGCACCAGCTTGGTAGCGAGCTGGTCGGTGACGGAGAGCTGTAGGCGTTCGACGTCAGCGACGCTGAGGCGCGGTGTTGAAGCCAACGTGTGCGCAATCTCGTTGGCGCGGAATCCGTTGGCGTAGAAGTCGGCGCTCGTGCCGAGGTAGTAGGGGTAGCGAGCGAGCACGGGGCGCTGGTTCGCCGAGAACACAAAGCCAGACGGCGGATTGATCGCCTGGGGCACCTGGCTGAAGGGAACGGCCCCAACCGGCTGTTCGGACCCATCACCGTTCATGACGAGCCATGGGATCCCTCGGCGAAACTGGAGGTAGGTGCCGGCCGCGATGATGCCGATCTGGCCCTGGGCGTCTGCGAACGCGAAGTTCTGGGCCGGCGCTCGCCACTGGCGAAGGGCGGCTTCGAACTGAGCAAGGCTTCTCGCTCGCAGGATCGCGAGCATCGCCGGGAAGTCTCGAGAGACGTGGTCGCCCAGCCAGTCGACCGCGACCGGGGTTCCCTCGAGCGAGATGATCGGTCCGTCGACCGTCGTGTGCACGGTGATGTGGACCGGTGGCCCTCCGTGAACGTCGATGGTCGCGGTACGTACCCCGAATGGTCGCCAGCGACCGTCGAAGTAGTAGCGACCGGGGTGCGCTGGCGACGTCCGCATCTCGTAGAAGAACGTCGCCTGTGTCTCGGCGTCCGTGAGGCTCCAGGCCGTCGTCGGCGTGCGTCCGATCAGGATGCAGGGCAGGCCCGGGACCGCTACGCCAGCGAAGTGGTAGCCCGGCGCATTCGCTTCAACCCACAGCCAGATGGACGGAAGCGTCTGAGGAAGGTGAGGATCTCCTGCAAGCACGGTGCTGCCCGTCGTGGTGTGCGAGGCCGCGATCGCCCAGTTGTTCGAGTCGCCCGCGGTGTGACGCGCCCACGGTGGCACGGCAGACCACGCGTGCTCGATGCTCGCGAGCGCCTCGGCGAGTGCAGGCGATACCCGCAGAGGAGGATCGAGGGGTGCGAGACCGCTGAAGCGGTAGGGGCCGGTGTCGAACGGACTCTGCTGGTTGGCCGGGACGACGGGGAAGAGTTGCGTGACGCGGCTGAGCCCGAGCGCACGGACAGCTCGAGTGAGATCGATCGGCTCCTGGGTGTAGTCGAGGTCCTGCGTGAGGAACTCTTGGACGTCGAGGCAGTCGACGGGGGTCCAAGGAGCTGGAGTCTCGTCGAGCAGGAGGTACGGCGTGGGCAGCGCGTGGTGGGCGAGATCGTATGCCCGCGCCGCGTTGACGCCGGCGCTGAACTCGGCCAGGATCGTCCGATCAGGGCGAGGGAGAGCAGCTAGGTTCGCTGCGGCTGCCTCGGGTACGCCAAGACGCTGCTGGAAGAGGTCGGAGCCAAGATAGTGAGGGCCGAGCAGGGCAGCCAGGGTGCCGCTCGCCTCCCGGCGTAGGAGGTCCATCTCGAACAGGCGGCTGCGTCCCTCGACGTAGCCCATGGCGTACCACAGCGCAGGGTCCGAGGTCGCGTCGACGCTGACGATGCCGGAGCGAGCAAACGCAATCGACGCGTCACCGGGGACGCTGGTCGCAACGGTGGCCGACG
>SIRY01000112.1 GCA_004366215.1 Actinomycetota bacterium
CGTCACCTTGACTCTGCTCCGGGACGACGAGGTGGAGATGCGTTATTGGCTCGAGCACCACTGATCCAGCGCGCTCGAGCGCGCTGCGGAGCGCGAGCGCGCCCGCGAGCTTGAAGCTCAGCTCGCTGGAGTCAACAGGGTGGTGCTTGCCGTCGACGAGTCGAACCTCGATGTCGACGACCGGGAAGCCGTGGAGGCCTCCGTGCTCACAGGCCTCACGGATGCCGGCCTCAACCGCTGGGATGAAGGACCTCGGGATGGCCCCACCGACGATCTCGTCGACGAAGGTGATCCCGCTGCCGCGAGTCGCTGGGGAGATCCTGCAGACGACGACGCCGAACTGACCATGGCCTCCGGTCTGCTTCTTGTGCTTCCCTTCCACTTCCACGGTGGTGGCGATGGTCTCTCGGTACGGCGTGCGAGGCTCGCTGCTGCGTAGCGAGACACCGCTGCGGCGCGAGAGTCGCTCGAGCACGATCCCGACGTGCGTCGCCCCCATTCCGGTGACGAGGAGGCGATGGGTTTCGAGTTCGCGGTCGATGGTGAGCCCCGGATCTTCGAGCGCGAGGCGTGCCGCAACCTGCTGCAGCTTGTCTGCCGACCGCTGGTCGCCACCTTCCACGGCGACGGTGTAGCTAGGTCGAGGGCGGGAGATCGGATCTGGCAGTGGCTCGTCGGACGATGGCCCGCGGACCCAAGAACCGACCGCCGCGGTGAGTCTCGGCACGATCACGACGTCGCCGGCTGCTGCCCGAGGTGCGGGCGACGGCTTCGGCAGCGTCGGCCACAGCAGCTGGTGGATGCGCTCAGGATGGCCGGAGCCGTCGACGACGACCTCATGGTCGGGTTCGAGCTCTCCGCGAAGGACGGCGAGCGTCGCCGCCGGACCCTGGTAGGCGTCAGAGGACGCCGCGAGGACGAGGGCTCGAAGCGTCCCCGTCGCGGGCGTCCGAGGCTCGACGAGGGTGTCGAGCACGTCGAGGAGGTGGATGATGCCGAGTCGAGCGAGCCCCGAGGCCACGAAGACAGGTGCCACGTGTCGCGCGCGCGTCGCTGAGCGCAGCGCGCGGATCAGCTCCGCGGGAGCGAGCTGATCGCCAGCGAGGTACCGCTCGAGGAGCTCGTCGTCTTCTGGCACGATGTCGTCGAGGAGCTGGTCGCGTGCTGCTGCCTGGACCTGTTCCGTAGAGACCTGCGCTGGCTCTCGGTGTTCGCTGGCCCCGGCGCCGACGACCACGCTCTCTTCGAGGATGTCAAGGAGCCCGCGGCGCCCCTCGCTGTCATCGACGATGAGCTCGACCGGATCGATGTGTGCTGCGAGTAGCTCGCGCAGCGTTGCGACGGTGCCCGCGAGGTCGCAGCGCTCGTCATCGCACCTGGTGACGACGATGATCCGCGGGAGCTCGGCGGCGTCGAGCTCCCGCCATACGCGAACGAGCTCAGGGCCAAAGCGCTCCCCCGGTGCCACCACCACCAACGCTGCGTCGGCGGCGGCGAGGGCAACCGGGCGGATTGCAGCGAGCTCTCCGATTCCAGGCACGTCGAGGAAGGTCAGCGCAGAGCCTGCGTGGGGAAGGCGAACGACCCCGAGGTCGATGGAGTGACGGTGTGCGCGCTCTTCGGGCGTGATGTCGAGGAGCGCGCGAGCTGCCTCGGGATCTCGTGGCGGGGCAGACGATGCCGTGGCGAAGGCTTGGACGAGGGTGGTCTTGCCGGCGCCTGGCGGGCCGACGACGGCGATGGTGCGGGGTCGTGGGTCGCGAGCGGTCTCGCCCATAGAGCCTCCTCCTCCGAGCTTTCGCACGATGGCGAGCCTGGCCTGACACTATCACGCACCGTGAGGTCGCGAGTGGATCATGCGGTCGACGTGGTAGGCTACGCCTCGAGGCGACGCAAGCCGGTGTGAGCGAGGAGTGTCGTGAGGTGCTCGACGGAGGGTTCCGCGATCAAGTTGACCGAGCGACCTCTCCGGTAGGCCGACGGCTCGCGAGGCTCGGCGTGACGCCGGATCTCCTGACGGCGGTCGGTATGGTCGCAGCGCTCGGAGCTGGCGCAGCCCTGGCCCTCGGGGTGCGCTGGGTGGGAGTCGGGCTCGCCCTCGTCGGGTTTCTCGGGGATCTACTCGACGGTCCCGTGGCCAAGGCGAGCGGCGCGTCGTCGCGCCGCGGAGCGTTCTTTGACTCAGTCTCTGATCGTGTGAGCGACGCCGCCGTTCTCGGGGGGCTCGGCGTTGGTCTCGTGCTCGTGCTGCACCGCCCCGGCCTAGGAGTTCTTGCGTTCGGTGCCGCCCTCGCGGCGTCGCTCGTGTCCTACCAGCGCGCCAAGGCCGAGTCGCTCGGCTTCCAGGCCAAGGGTGGGGTCTTCGAGCGTGCTGAGCGCTCGGTGGTGCTGCTGTGCGGACTCGTCGTGTGGCCGCTCATTGGGGTCGCGCTGTGGGTTCTTGCGCTCGGGTCACTGCTCACGGCTGCGCAGCGCTTCGGGAGGATCTGGCGCTCAGCGTCGGTGCAGCCAGACAGGCTCCGGGCCTACGAGCGGATCGTGGCCCTGCGACGCGAGAATCGGCGACGTCGGGCACGCCTCCGAGCGCGCCTGAGCGGACTGCTGCCTGAACGGCGAGATCGCGTGTCGGTGCGTCGGCTTCGGCGTGATGTTCGCTAGCGGTGGTGCGCTGGCAGCGGGTGCACAGGTGGTGGCGCGCGCATCGGTACTCCATCGCCGCTCAGGCGCTTGCGTTGCTGCCGTGGCAGCTTGATCCCGTGCTGTGGACGTTCGCAGGCGTCATCGGTCTCGTCGTCGATCGGCGGCGTCGGGACTACGCACGCGAGAACCAGCGCTGGGTTCGACACGCGGAGCATCGTCAACTGCTGTCCTGGCGGTGGGTTCTCGGCGTCTACTGGTCGTACGCGCGCTACTACGTCGAGACGTTGCGTGCCTGGCACGACGCAACCCCACTGCTCGAACGGCTCGAGGTCGTCGGCGACAACGAGGTCCGGCAGCTGAGCGAAGCTGGTCAAGGCTGCGTGATCGCGCTCGCGCACGTCGGCAACTGGGACCTTGCCGGCGCCTGGGCCGCGATGGCCGGGCTCGGTGTCGTCGCCGTCGCCGAGCGCCTCAGCGAGCCGGCAGTGACGGCGTTCTTCGACGAGTTGCGCACCAACCTCGGTATCGAGGTGGTCTCTCCCGGCGTCAGCGGGACTCGATCGCTCCTTCGTGCGCTGCGCCAGGGCACGCGGGTTG